>JAWKQN010000003.1:300000-415789 GCA_041390125.1 Gemmatimonadota bacterium
CTCGTAGAGCGGCGCCTCCACCAGCACGCGCGATCCGCACAGGCAGATCTGGCCCTGATTCGTGAACGCGGCGCGGACGGTCCCGTCCACCGCGGCGTCGAAGTCGGCGTCCGCGAAGACCAGGTTCGGGTTCTTCCCACCCATCTCCAGCGCCACCTTCTTGAACATCGGCGCCACCCGCCCGGCGATGTCGCGGCCCGCGCGCGTGCTGCCCGTGAACGACAGCGTGGTCACGTCCGGATGGCTCACCAGCGCGGTGCCGGCCTCCGGCCCGCGGCCGTGCACCAGGTTGAGCACGCCCGCGGGCAGACCCGCTTCCTCCGCGATCTCGGAGAGCAGGTACGCCGTCATGGGCGTCACCTCGGACGGCTTGGCCACCGCCGTGTTCCCGGTCGCCAGCGCGGGCGCCACCTTCCAGCTCAGCAGGTAGAGCGGGAGGTTCCAGGGCGAGATGAGCCCCGCCACGCCGCGCGGACGCCGGAGCGTGTAGTTGAGCGCCGCGTGGTCTGTGACGTGCGCCTCGGAGCGCGTGTGCAGGATCGCCGTGGCGAAGAAGCGGAAGTTCGCGACCGCGCGCGGGATGTCGATCGTGCGCGCGGTGGTGAGCGGCTTGCCCGAATCGATGCTCTCCGCGCGCGCCAGCGCCTCCAGCCTGCGCTCGATGCCGGCCGCGACCGCGAGCAGGATGCGGCTCCGCTCGGCCGCCGGCGAGGCGGACCAGCCGGGGAAGGCGGCCCGGGCGGCGTCCACCGCGCGGGCCACGTCCGTGGCGTCGGAGGCGGGCACCCGGGCGTAGACGGCGCCGGTGGCGGGCTCGACGCACTCGAGCCAGGCCCCGGAGGCGGGCGTGGCCAGGCGGCCCCCGATGTAGTTCCGGATGTCGATCACCGGCGGCTCGGCCGCTCCGGCATGGGGCGTCTCCGGTGGGGAGGGGAAGGACGGGCCGGAAGCTGGAGAAGCGGGGCGGGGCGAACAAGGGTGAGGGAAGGCGGCCGGCCCAGTCTGTCATGGATCGGCCCCGGCCGAGGCGGAACTTGGTCCTCGGCCGAGCCATCGTCGACGGCGGCCCTCTCGGCCGGAACGGCGGTTCGGAGGGGCTGTCGCCATCAGGGTCAGAAGGAGTACCCATCGAGCGCCCGCGCCTCCCAAACGCGTCATCGGCGTATGTGGCCGAGGCAAAGCTCCGCGCCTACCTCCTCTCGGAGGAGCACCCGACAGGACGAGCCAAGGCCGCCTTCTTCAACCGCCTGGGCTTCCGGCGGGAGTCACCCATTGAGCTGCGGGCGGCCCTGATCGCCGTAGGCGAGGCGGGTGAGCTTGTCGCGCGCATCCTGACCCGCTACGGGATGAAGTACGTGATCGACGGGCACCTGGCAGGTCCAACGGGGGTTTCAGCGACGATCCGAACCGTATGGATCATCGAGTGGGGGTCCCAGCGCCCACGTCTCGTGACTGCCTACCCGGCGCCTGGGGGGGCCACATGAAGGAACACGATCTGGTGGTGCTGAAGGGGCCGGTCGTGGAGCACGGCCTCGTGGAGGGCGATATCGGGACCGTTGTCCACCTCTACGAGGACGGCGCGGCAGCCGAGGTAGAGTTCGCCCGTGCCAACGGGACCACCGTGGCGGTGGTTACGCTCGACGCAGCTCAGCTTCGCCCCGTCGGCGACTCGGAGATCCTCCACGTCCGCGAGCTGGCTTCGTAAAGATCCTCCCTACAACGGAACCTGCACCGCGATCCGCCCGCCGTCGACCGGGAGGTCGATGCCAGTGATGTAGCTGGCGGCCGGGGAGGCCAGGAAGCGGATGGCCGCGGCCACCTCGGCCGGATCGGCGAAGCGACCCAGCGGGACGTTGCCGCGCCAGCGGACGGCGAGCTCGTCGTCCGAGACGGACAGCCGTTCGGCCCGGTCGTGCAGCAGCTCGCGTAGCGCGCCGGTGTCCGTGTAGCCGGGCAACACGTTGTTGACCGTGATGCCGTCCGGTCCCAGCTCCGCCGCCAGCGTGCGCACCCACGCATGCACGGCGGCGCGTACGGTGTTGGAGACGCCCAGCCCCGCGATCGGCAGACGCACGGACGTGGAGGTGACGTTGACGATGCGCCCGTAGCCGTGCTCGCGCATGCCCGGCACCAGGGCGCGCGCCAGCCGGTGACTCATCCCCAGGTGCTGATCCAGCGCCGTGAGGAAGTCCTCCGGCTCCGCCTCCGAAAGCGGGCCGTCCGTGGGGCCACCCGTGTTGTTGATGAGCACCTCGATGGGGCCTTCGCGCTCCAGCAGCCCCTTCACGCTCGACTCCACGTTGTCGGGATCCCGGAAGTCCGCCACCAGCGTGTCGTGGGCCTGATCGAACGGGGCGGGGAGCTGCCCGCGCACCGCCTCCAGCGCGGACGCGTCCCGGGCCAGGACGACCACGGTGGCGCCCGCCTCGGCCAGCGCGACGGCGGCCGCCTGGCCGATCCCGTGGCTGGCTCCGCAGACGAGGGCGCGGCGACCGCGCAGCTCCGGCATGGGTGGGGCTCCGGCTCGAAGAGGGGTGGGGAGGGGCGGGGCCGGAACGCTAGAGATGCCGGGCGGGTGGAACAAGGGTGGACCGAGGGGCGGTGGGCCGGACCTGTCATTGCTCGGCCCCCAGCGACGACCGACATTGCAGGGTGCCTGGTCGGGTCCTGCTCCCGCGGCAGGCGGGATCGATGGAGGGTGACGACACGTGCGATACCGGGTATTGATCGATCAGGATGAGGACGGGGTCTTCGTCGCGCAGGTCCCCAGTCTTCCCGGCTGTGTCAGTCAGGGCCGCACCCGCGCGGAGGCGATCGCGAACGTAAAGGAAGCGATCGCCGGATACCTCGAGAGTCTGGACGCGCACCGGGATCCCGTGCCGCCAGCGATCACGGAAGAGATCGTCGAGGTCTAGGCGTGGGCCGCCTTCCGGTCGTCTCGGGTCAAGAGTTGGTCCGAGCGCTGGGGCAGATCGGCTACGTCGTGGACCGTCAGAAGGGCAGTCACATCGTCCTCCGCCAGACCAATGAGCCCTTCCGGCGGGTCACTGTCCCGGATCACCGCGAGATCGCCAAAGGCACGCTCCGCGCGATCCTTCGCTCGGTCGGTCTGACTCCCGATGAGTTGGACGACCTGCTGACGTAGGGCGCGACCTCCCTCGCTACGGTCCCCCCGCCGGCTTCTACCGCTCCGACCAGGCCAGGAAGACGTGCGTGGTCTCGTCCCCACCGGCCGCCACCACCACCACCGAGCGACCTTCGCGCTCCGCCACCAGCGTGCCCTGCACGGTGCGGCGGTTCACGTCCAGGTCCTGGGTGCGCACGGTGAAGCCGTCGTCCTCCAGGACGTCGCCGTAGTAGCCGAGCACGGAGGCCAGATCGTCGCGGAGCTCGAAGCGGACGGCGCCCGCCTCTCCGGTCTCGGATTCCGCCGTGTACACCGTCCGCTCGCGGACCCGGCTGGGCGCGCGCGGCAGCCACCCGGGCGCCTCGCCGCCTTCGCGCATCCCGGTCAGCGTGGTCTCGCCTTCCGGGGTGGTGATGGTCAGGCGGGCATCCTCGTCCTGACCCTGCACGTCGAAGCGCACCAGCTCGCCTTCCTCCGTGCGGATCGTCAGCGAGCCGCGATCGTCGGCACCCTCGGCGTCGAAGCGCAGCGTGCTGCCCTGGCCGCGGATCACCAGCGCACCATGATCGTCGTGTCCGCGCGCGTCGATGCGCAGCACCTCGCCGTCCCCGGTGGTCACGGACAGACGGGCCTGACCGTCCTGACCGGTGGCGTCGATGCGGACCACCTCGCCGTCCGGCTTCTGGATCACCAGCGCGCCGCCGTCCTCACCGCCGGTGAGGTTGATCCGGAGCTCGCCCTCGTCGGTGGAGATGCGAAGGCCTCCCTCGAAGATCTCGTCCACGTCCGCGGTGCGCACCTGCCCGTCCGACCGGGTGCGGAAGGTGATGGTGCGCGCCTCCCGGTTCATGGAGACCAGCTCCAGGTCCGGGGAATGGCGGACCATCCGTTCGGCCACGGCGATCTGCGGATCGAGCGCGATATCGTGCATCTCTTCCTGCACGCGCTTGGTGATCACGACCGCCACCACCGCCACGGCCGCGAAAGCGAAGACGCCGAAGAGCGCCAGCCCGATGAACACCTTGGCCAGGGGCCCCATCCCTTTGGACTTGCCACCGACCGCCCGCTCGAACTCGTCGTGGATGCTCATCTGCCCGCGTCTGCCTCCTTGGGGGTCCGCTCCGCCTCCATACCCGATCTACGACGGCCGGGGCCGCCGCCTTCAGGCGCACCCTGGTCAGGACGGGACCGCGGGGGCCCAGGTTTCAGGGAGCGGGGCGGGTCCATGGACATACGAGACCGGCCCCCCCGGGACGCGCCGGGGTCCCGGGGAGCGGGGCCAGGAGGAGGCCCCCCGGGCCTACCGCCTCGCCTGCCCGTCCTACCGCCCGCCTGCCGCCTACCGCCTCGCCTGCCCGTCCTCCCGGAACAGCGGGAAGATCCGCCCGAACAGGTCGGCCCGGACCTCCTGGAGTACCTGGCGGGTGTGGGCCCGGGGCTCGGCGCCCCGGCCGTCCGTGTTGAAGACGGCGATGGTGGCCGCGCCGGTGGCGGGGTCCAGGTAGAAGAAGCTCAGGAAGCCGAGCTGGCTGCCGGTATGGCCCACGTAGCCATGGCCCTGGAACGAGGGAAGGAAGTACCCGAGCCCCATCGCCTGCTCGATGCCGTCCTCCTGGCCGATCCGGATCTGCTCCCGCCACATCTCCTCCAGGGAGCTTCGGGCCAGGACGGCCTCGGCCGTGGCGTCGGGCGCGGATCCCACCAGGAAGGCCAGGTAGCGCGCCATGTCGGGGATCGATGCGTTCAGCCCACCGTTGGAGACGGTGATGCCCGTGTCGAAGTCGACGCCGTTCGCGGTGCGCGTGCCGGCCTCGATGAAGTAGTTGTTGGAGCGGTGGGGGAGCAGGTGATAGGGCGTGCGGTCGAAGTAGGCGCTGCGCATCCCCAGCGGCCGCAGCACGTTCTTCTCCATGTACGTCTCGTAGTCCTCGCCGGTCAGCGTCTCGATGACGCGGCCGAGGAAGATGATCCCGGGGTTGGAGTACTGCCAGCGGCTGCCCGGCTCGAACTCGAGCTCGGTGTACGGGAACATGGCCACGAGCTGCGACCACTCCGTGGGCTCGTACGGGTGCCAGGGCTGATCGCCGCCCCAGGGCCAGGTCCCGCTCCGGAAGCCCGCGCTGTGGGACATGAGATGGCGCAGCGTCACGCGCCCGATGGGGCCATGCACCGCGCGCAATTCGGGCACGTAGTCGAGGATGGGATCGTCCAGGTCCAGCAGCCCGCGGTCGCGCAGCTGCATCAGCGCGATGGACGTGAACGTCTTGGTGATGGACGCCCAGTGGTAGATGGTCTCCCGGTCCACCGCGCGCCCGCTCTCCACGTCGGCGAAGCCGCGCGTCTCGAACGCCAGCTCCTGCCCGTCCTGGTAGAACGCGAGGCTGGAGCCCACGATGCCTTCCCGCTCCAGCCGGTCGGCGTAGTCGCGGACGACGGCGTCCCAGGCGGCCTCGAATCCGCGGGGCGCCTGCTGGGCGTGGACCGTGTCCATGGGCAGGAGCAGGGGGAGGGTGGCGGCGAGCAGCGGAAGCGAAGCGCGGCGCATGGCGATCTCCGGTGCGGTTCGCTCGGAACATGCGCCGGAAACGCCGGTGCCGCGAGGGCGACGTGGCCCCCGCGGCACCGGGTCGAGCGAGCTGCTGGCGGTGGCGCGTGTCAGCTCACCGGCCGGCCCAATCCCGCCTCGGCCACCAGCAGCAGCAGCGCGTTCTGGATGGCCAGGTGGCCGTCCCGGTTGATCCACCACTCGCCGGGGGCATGTCCCTCGCCGCCCACGCCGCCGCGGCCGATGGTCACGGCCGGGACGCCGAGCGCGATCGGGATGTTGGAGTCGGTGGAGCCGAAGCCACCCTCCGCCTCCTCACCGAAGACGGCGGCCGCGGCCACCGCCCGCTGCACCAGCGGCAGGTCGTCCGGGTGCTCCCCCGACGGGCGGTTGCCCACCTGGTCGAGCACCAGCTCCAGCGCCGGCCCGTGCCGGCGCACGGCGTTCTCGTCCTCCAGGCCGCGCTGCATGGCGGCGCGGAACGCGGCGTCGATGCGCTGCAGGGCCTCGGGGCTCTCGGAGCGCATGTCCACCTCCATCGACACCTCGAAGGGAATCGAGTTGACGGACGTGCCGCCCGTCAGCGTGCCCACGTTGTAGCTGGTGCGCGGCCCCGAACGCGTGAGCGTATCCGCGACGTTGGCGAAGTGCGTCACCGCGCGCGACAGCGCGTGCGCGGGATTGGCCATCCCGAACGCGCCCCAGGAGTGCCCGCCCGGCCCCTTGAACGTGGCGCGATAGCGGTGCGAGCCCAGCGCCTTTGTGACGAGGCGGCCGAGGCCGCCGCCGTCCACCTCGATCCAGGCATCGATCGGATGCGCGCCGTCGCGGAACAGGTGCTTCATGCCGCGCAGGTCGCCGAGGCCCTCCTCGCCGACCACGCCCACGAACCACACGTCCGCTTGCGTCTCCAGGCCCACCTCTTCCATCGCGCGCAGCGCAGTCAGCACCACCATCAGACCGCGCGTGTCGTCGCCGATGCCGGGCGCGAAGAGCGTGTCGCCGCGCTGGCGCACGGTCACGTCCGTGCCCTCCGGGAAGACGGTGTCCAGGTGGCCGCCGAGCGCGATCGTGCGTCCGCCCGTGGTGCCGCGCCGGAGCGCGATCACGTTGCCCTCCTCGTCGATCCACACGGAATCCGCGCCCGCGGCCCGCAGCCACTCCGCGTAGAACTTCGCGCGTTCCTCCTCCATGAACGGAGGGGCCGGCACCTGTGTGAGCTCGATGTGCTCGGCGCTGGTGCGTTCCTCCATCGCCTCGATGGCTGCGAACGCGCGCTGCACGACGGGCTCGCGCGCGAGGCCCGCCACGCCGTCGGCCGCCACCTGCGCGCTCAGCGGCGCGGCGAGGGCGAACGTGCACGCGAGCAGCGCGGGCGCCGCGGACCGCGCGATGCGCGGAGAACGGACGAGGGACGTCATCGGGTCTGGCTCCGGGTCGAGGGCGTCACCGGTCCGGGTGCGGCCGGACCGAAGGAACGGATGTGGTCCAGGCGGATGCGCTGGCCCGTGGAGAGCACGGCGTATTCGGCGCCGTCGTCCGTCAGGAGGTCCTGGATGGCCGCGTCCACCGTCTCGGACGTGCCGTCGGGCAGCTCGTAGCGGATGCGGCAGACGGCCCCGCGGACGGTGAGGTGCTCGAGGCGGTCGTGGACCGCGCAGGCGATGGGTCGGTACGGCAGGTCGGCCATGTCGCTTCCGGCGCAGGAGACCGCGCGGGTGCTGCCGGCCTTGCCACCGGCGCCCCGCGAGGCCCATTACTCGGCGGATCGCGGGAGGGTTCCTGGCAGTGCCCGGACCTCACCCGTGTCCCGCCGCTCCGCGGCCCGCGACGCCCCGCACCCCAGGAGACTCCGTGGCCGACTCGCTGCTCTACCTGTCCCGCGCCGACGTGGAAGCCGTGGACCTCCCGATGACGGAGATCATCGAGGCCGTGGAGGGCGCGTTCCGCGAGAAGGCCCTGGGCCGGACCGAGATGCCGCCCAAGCCCGGAATCCACCCGAGCCGCGACGGCTTCATCCACGCCATGCCCGCCTACCTGTCGGGCACGGGGGGCGCCGGCCTCAAGTGGGTGAGCGCCTTCCCCGAGAACCGCGGGCGCGATCTGCCGCAGATCACGGGGCTGATCGTCCTGAACGACGCCACCACCGGTCTGCCGCTGGCCGTGATGGACTGCACGTGGATCACGGCCACCCGCACGGCCGCGGCCAGCGCCGTGGCCGCCCGCCATCTGGCGCGGCCCGACGCCACGAGCGTGGGGATCGTCGCGTGTGGCGTGCAGGGCCGCACCCACCTGGAGGCGCTGGCCTGCCTGTTCGGGATCGAGCGCGTGCACGCCTACGACCATCGCCGCTCCAACACCGAGCGCTACAAGGCGGAGATGGAGGCCAGGCTGGGCCTGCCCATCACGATCGTGGAGCGGGCCGAGGACGCCGTGCGCGACCTGGACCTCGTGGTGACCAGCGGACCGATCCGGAAGGAGCCCGAGCCCGTGATCGAAGCGGACTGGCTCGCGCCGGGCGCCTTCGCCTCCGCGGTGGACTTCGATTCCTACTGGACCGGGCCGGCGATGGCGCAGATGGACGTGATCGCCACGGACGATCGCGCGCAGATGGAGTACTTCCGCGGGCTCGGCTACTTCAAGAGCACACCCGCGCCGCACACGGAGCTGGCCGAGCTGGTGAGCGACGCGCATCCGGGCCGCACCGACGCGCGCCAGCGCACGCTGGCGATCAACCTGGGCCTGGCCATCGAGGACATCGTCACCGCGCAACGCGTGGTGGGCCGCGCGCGGGAGCGGGGGATCGGCGTGGAGCTGCCGCTGTAGAGGCACCGCGGGCGTCTCCCCGACCCCTGCACCCCGACCCGTGCACGCCGACCTCTGCTCTACGCCTCCTCCCGTAGCCCCCGGAACGCGCGCACCGCCAGAGGCAGATCGAGCGGCTCACCGTTCCAGCGTGAGGAGGAGGTCCACGGCGTCATCACCAGCCCCTCGCGGGTGTGCGTCCACCCGCCGGGGTCCAGCGCGTCCCAGTCGGGGGCGAGCGCGGGCAGCGGGGGTGCATCCCGGAGCTCCCGCGCGTCGGGCGCGGTGAAGCGGAAGGACCCATCGTCCAGCCGCTCCACCTGGACACCTTCCTCGTGCACCGCGCGGTGGTGGTGCCGACAGAGCAGCACCAGGTTCTCCAGCCGCGTCTCGCCTCCGTCCGCCCAATGCCGGATGTGGTGCGCGTCGGCGAAGCGATTGCCGCACCCCGGGAACCGACACCCGCGATCCCGGTGGCGCAGCGCCCTGCGGATCGCCGGCGGCACCGTGCGCGTGCGACGACCCACGGTGAGGGCGGCGCCGTCCGCACCGTGCACCATCGTCACGGTGCTGGCATCGCACGCGAGTCGGCGGAACGTTCCCGCGGGAACGTCCAGGTCGGCGCCGAGGTGTGTCTCCAGGCTCGCCCCGCCGTCCGCGGCGTCTTCCGCCAGCTCCGCCGCGTCCACGTGCACCATGACCTGGAAGCGATCCGCGCGCGTCGCCCCGCTCGACCGCGCGAACCCCGCCGCCAGGGCACGCTCCGCAAGGAATCCGAGCGCGTCGGCGCGCCGCTGGGTGGCGGTGGGGCGATGGTCCGGTGGGGGCTGATCGGCTTCGGTCGTCTCCCCTCCGGTCGCCTTGGCCCCGCTCGCCTCGGGTCCGCTCGGGTTCGCGTCCATCGAATCACGCGCGGGCTCGCGCTGGAACAGCGCGTCCGCGGCGGCCTCCAGGGCACGCTGCAGCACGGCCGCCACCTCCGGGTCCAACAGCCCTTCGATCCGGACAGCTCCGGTGTGGTCGGTAGACAGCTCCAGGTAGCGCTGCCGATGGCGCGCGCGCTCGTCGCGCGCCGCCTCGAGGCGATCCACACGGCGCCAGCCCCGCACCACCCGCTCGACGTGCGCCGCGGTGCCCGTCAGCGCGAACTCCAGGAGCTCGGCCTCGTTCGCCGGGGTGGCCACGCGCGTGATGGCCCGCACCTTCGACCAGGACAGCTGCCCGCGCCGCATCGCATCGGCGACCCGCGGGAGCGTGGCCAGCGCGCGCGCCACCCGCACGCGTTCCCGCGCCGGCCCGGGCGCGATGCCGGTCCGCCAGCTCAGCCACTGCGCGCAGCTCCGGAAGCCGGGATGTCCCCAGCCCTCGCGCATGTCGAACTCGCGGAGCAGCGTGAGCAGCTGGTATTCGGCCGCGTGGAGATGCGCGGAGATCTCGGCGATCCGGTCGGCCAACTCCTCGGTGGTGAGCGCACGAGAGGGTGGGATCGCCGGCGAGGACGTTCCCGCGGGAACGTCGAGCGTGGGGATGGGGAGTTCGGACGAGGCGACGAGGGCGAGGGCGGCGGGAGACATCGAACCTCCAGGAGCGAAGCGGTGGGTCGGTGAGGCGGCGCGCACGCGGTCGATCGTTCCTGTGCGCCGGACGCCGTGACGACGCCGGAGCATCGGTAGAATCGGTACAGGTGTGTGGGCGTCGCGCGCGCACGGACACGGAGGGCACGGGCGGGATGAGCGAGCCCGCCCCGATCCCGTGCGCGTCCGGAGCGATGGTGTCTTGAAATCTAAGGAGGGATCGGGGCGCTTCCTGGGCCCTCCTGGGACGCGCGAACGACGTGCGGAAGGTCGCGCGGATCGCCACGCCGCGGCGGAGGCGGCGACGAGGGCTGCCAGGGGCGTTCAGAAGGAAGAACAGGCGGCGCCCGCCCCGATCCCGACCGGGGCGGTCGGAATGCTGTCCATGGAAGAATGGGACAGCTTCTGTCGGGGCTCTGCATGACGCCGCGTCCCGCCCCGCCACACGTTCCCGCGGGAACGTTTCCTCGTCAGGGGTCGCGCGTTCTCGCCTTGGTCGCGCATCCTCGGCAGGGTCGCGCGTACTCGGCAGGGTCGCGCGTACTCGGCAGGATCGCGTGTACTCGGCAGGATCGCGCGTACTCGTCAGGGCCTCGCGCGTCCGTGTGCGCGTCGCGCCCGTCCGGCTCACACCGTGAGTCGGATCGCCAGACCGTACCAGCGCAGCATGCGATCGAAGAACTGCCCGTGCGGGGACGGTCCGTCGTAGTAGTCGAAGAGGATGGCCCACGGGCGGGTGCGTCCCAGCTCGATCCCGCTCCGGAGGGAGATGCCGGTCGCGCGCTCGGCGCCGAACTCTCCCGCGCGCAGGTGCACGGCGGCCAGCCCACGCGCGCCGAGCAGGCCCGGTGGTGTGCGCGCCTCCGCACCGAGGTGTCCGACCCACGTCGGCAGGCGGCTCGGGACGCGCGTGAACCAGAGCTCTCCGCCGGCATAGACGCGCCCGTAGCGGTGCTCGCGCGCCGCGAAGAGGTCCACCGCGCCCAGTGATACCTCGAAGCGCTCGATGCCGGACGACAGCAGGAACTCGTCTCCCAGGTGCGAGCTCCAGTGGTAGAGGCGCGCGCGCGCCGACCACGGCCCCGAGCGGACGGAGACCGGAAGCCCGACGATGAAGTCGGCGTTGAAGAAGTCGAACGAGCGCTTGCTTCCGTCGAACTGGGCCAGCACCACCGCCGAGACCTCGGCGTCGATCACGCGGCCCGCTGCGTCGGTGCGGCGGAACAGGTCGAACCCGTCCCCGATCCCCACCGCCACCACCCGCGCGTCCAGCTCGGGTTGATCCCACCAGAGGTACGCGATGGAGGAGCCCACCTCGCGCGGGTCGGCCACGAGGGGCCGGAAGGCAGGGGCGGCCTGGGCGGCGAGCGGCGCGGTGGCCAGGAGGGCGGCGGCGAGCGCGAAGAGCGCTCGGGCGCCCAAGCCAGATCCGGCCGGGCGGCCGGAATGGGAAACGGTCGGGAAGGCCATGGGACTCCGTGCGCGGGGGCTCGAGACCGCTCAAGCTAGGGAATCGGCGGCCGAGCGGGGTACCCGGGTGCGCAGACGCCCGGTCGCACCGCCCGACAGCCCCGTCACACACCCCGGCCCCCGATCGTTCCCCGCACGGTGAAGGTCACAGGAGACGAGCCCGAGCCCGTGGACGTCGAAGCGTTGTACGCCGAGGTCCATCCGGGCCTCTACCGCTACTGCCATCGCCTGACCGGCGATCCGGACGCCGCCGCCGACGTGGCGCAGGAGGCGTTCGTGCGCCTGGTCGAGCGCGACGTGCAGGGCGCCCCGCACGAGCTGCGCGCCTGGCTCTTCAAGGTGGCCACGCACCGCATCCGCGACCGCTTCCGGACGCGGGAGAACCGGAGACGACTGTTGGAGATCCATCCCGTGCTGCCCGGCGCGGCGCCCGACCCCGACGACGAGGTCGAGCGCGCGCAGCGGGTAGGACGGGTTCGCGAGGTGCTGGAGCGTCTGAACCTCCGGGACCGGGAGCTGCTGCTGATGCGGGAAGAGGGATTCAGCTACAAGGAGATGGCCGACGCCGTGGGCGTCGCGCCGGGCTCGGTGGGCACGCTGCTGGCGCGGGCGCTCGCGCGCTTCGCCGACGCGCTCCGCGCGGAGGGGATCCATGCGACCGGATGACGGTGGAACGATGCCGGATGACGGGGGAGCGATGCCGGAGGACGGTGGGACGATGCCGGAGGACGGTGGGACGATGCTGGACGACGGCACCCTCCTGGCCCTGCTGGACGGCGAGCTGGAGGCCCGCGAGGCCGCCCGCGTCCGGGCCGCCGTGGAGGCCGAGCCCGAGCTGGCCGCGCGTCTGGCCGCGCTCGAGGCCGACGCTGCCCTGGTCTCGGAGAGCCTCCTGCTGCTCGATGCGCCTCCGCCGGCGGCCCGCTCCGCGGATGTGCTGCCGTTCCGCCGCCCGGACCCGGCCCGGTCGGCGCCGGCCCGCCGGCGCCCGCACGGGGGCTGGGCCCGGGCCGCGTCCATCACGCTGCTGATCGCGGCCGGGGCCGCGGCCGGCCTGCCGGGCTCGCCGGTCCGGGGGTGGTTGCGGCTGGGGTGGGACCGTCTGGCGGGCGGGCCCGAGCCGGCCTCCGTACCCGCGGTCGCCGCCCCGGAATCGGCGGAGCCGGCCCTCGACGGGCCCGCCGGCATCCGCATCGAGCCCGACCTGGGCCGCCTGCGGCTCGTGCTGCGCGACGTCGCGGCCGGCACCCCGGTGGAGGTGGCTTTCGTGGCCTCCGGTCCCGCCGGGGCCTTCGTCACGGGCGAGGCCCGCTTCCAGGCGGGCGAGGGGCGCATCGACGTCACCGGCCCCACGGGGCCGGTCCGCCTGGAGGTGCCGGCCGCGGCCACCGAGCTGGTGCTGGTCGTGGACGGCGTCACCTGGCTGACCCGCACCGGGGAGCGGGTGGAGGTGGCGGGGCCGGTGGTGGAGCGCAGCGAGGACGGCGTGCGCTTCGTGGTCGGCGGCGGCGGGAGCGGTGCGGGCGGCGGCTCGGCCGCGTCCGGCACCCGTAGCCCGTCCGGCGTGTAGCGGCGCACATGCTCGCTCCGCTGCTCGCCCTCGCGTTGGCGGTCGCGCCCCTCCCGCAGGCGGCGCCGCGCGCCACCGTGGAAGGCGGCGTCTACACGGTGCGCGAAGGCGCGCGCGTGGCGCTGCCCTTCGCGAGCGTGGAGCTGGTGGACGGGCAGGGTCGGGTGCGCGGCGCGTCCGCGGACGATCAGGGCCACTTCCGGCTCGTGGACGTGGCCCCCGGTCCGCACGCCGTGCGCGTGACGCACGTGGGCTACCGCACGGTGCGGCTGGAGGTGGTGGTGCCGGCCAGCGGCGTGCTGCGCGTGGACGTGGAGGTCGGAGCCGATCCGGTGCGTATGCCGGGCGTCACCGTGCGCGGCGAGCGCGAGCCCGTGCCCACCGCCGGTGAGGCCGGCGGAAGCACGGCCGTGGATCCTGGCGCCGCCGTGCGCATCCTCGAAGAGGGGTCCGGCATCGCCTCGTCCGGACTCCTGGACGCCGTGCGCGGGCTCCCGGGCGAAGATCCGCCGGACGAATCCGACGCGCTCTTCATGCGCGGGTCCGCGCTCGATCTCAAGCGGGTGCGGCTGGACGGCGCGCCGGTCTTCACGCCGTTCCATGTGGGCGGTCTGATCCCGAGCTTCGACGAGTGGCTGCTGGGTCGCACCGACCTGTGGGTGGGCGCCGCGCCGGCCCGCTACGACGGCGGGCTCGACTACGTGCTGGACCTGCGTACGCGGAGGCCCGACCGCGATCGCACCAACGGCAGCGCGTCGGTGGACCTGCTGGGGGCGCGCGCGGCCGTGGCGACGCCGGTGGGCGAGCGGGCGGGCGTGCTGGTGGGCGGACGCATCCTGCACGGTGCGCTGGAGCGGCTGCTCTCACGTGGCGCCTCACCGTACGGCTACGCGGACGGGCTCGCGCGCGCGGACATCGATCTCGGCGAGCGCGCCACACTGCGGGCCACCGGCTTCTGGAACCGTGAGGACGTATCGCTCGACTACGCCGTCGCCGGTAGCGTCGCGGCGCGCGCCGGTCTGCCGGAGCGTGCCGAGTGGGGCAACCGCGCGGGCAGCGTGTCCCTGGAGCTGCCGGTGGCCGGGGGGCGGCTGTCCCTGCTCGCCGCGGGCGGGCGCTACGACGCCGGGCTGCCGCTCGCGGGCCAGCAGCCGGCCTACGCCAGCGGACACACCACACGGCAGGACGCGTCCGTCGACTGGTCGCGTCCGCGTGAGGGCGGCGGTGCGCTGACCTTCGGCCTGGACGCCGAGCGCATCGAGGCCGTCTACCAGGCGCGCGGGCTCGCGTCCGACGGGAGCGTGCGCCTCTTCGACAACGCGGCCGACTCCTGGCTCGCCGCCGCCTACGGCGATGTCCGGATGCCCGTGGGCGAGCGCACCACGCTGCAGGCGGGGCTGCGCGCCACGCACGCGGAAGGGCAGGGCGTGCTGCTGGCGCCGCGCCTGGGCCTCGCGTGGCTGCTCACGGACCAGGCTGCGCTGTCGCTGTCCGTGGGCCGCTACCATCAGCTCGTGGCCACCGCGGACGAGCAGATCCCCGAAGGGCTGGCCGCCGCCGTCACGGACTCGACGCCCGCGCCGCCGCTCGGCAACGCCACGCTGTTCCGGCTGGCGCGCGCCAACCACGTGGTGGTCTCGCTGGACCAGATGCTGTCGCCCACGACCCGGCTGGGCCTGGACGGCTTCTACAAGCGCTTCGAAGGCCTGTTGTCCGCGCCGGGTGCCGTGTTGTCGTCCTCCGGGATCGACCTGCGCGTACGCCGTTCGGGCGCGCGCTTCGATGGCTGGGCCGGCTATTCGCTCTCGTGGCACTGGCGCCAGGGCGCGAGCAGCGCCACCAGCGAGCAGTTCGTGGGCCGGCAGCTCCTGAGCGCCGGTCTGGTGGGCCAACTCACGCCCTGGAGCGGCCTGGACGTGCGCCTGTCCTACGGCGACGGACTGCCGCTCACGGCCGTCGCCACGGCCACGGACGGAGAGTTCGCTCCCGGCCTGGAGAACGCGATCGCCAGCCCGGATCCCACGACGGTGGCGGTGGGCGCCGCGCGCGACGAGCCTGCGCTGACCGGCGGACCCTCGGGCGACTTCCTGCGCCTGGACGCGGAGGTGTACGGCCTCTTCGAGCGGCGCGTGGGCTCGCGCACCCACCAGGTGCGGCCCTACGTGAAGGTGCTGAACGCGCTCGATCGGCGCGATGCCCTCTTCTACTACTTCGAGCGCTGGCGTGGCGAGGATGCACGACCGCTGGCGGAGCTGTCCGTCCTGCCGGTGATCGGGATCGAGTGGCGGTTCTGAAGGACCAGGGGTCCGGGGACGATCGGGCCCGCGCGCTCGCCGCGCTGGGCGATCAGATCTCCGCGTGCCGGCGCTGCCCCCGCCTCGTGGCCTGGCGCGAGGCGGTGGCGGAGGAGAAGCGCGCCGCCTACCGCGACGAGACGTACTGGGGCCGCCCCGTCCCGGGCTTCGGCGATCCCCACGCGCGTGTGTTGATCGTGGGCCTGGCGCCCGCGGCGCACGGGGCCAACCGCACCGGCCGCATGTTCACCGGCGATCGCTCCGGGGAGTGGCTCTACCGCGCGCTGCACCGCGCCGGCTTCGCCAACCAGTTCAGCTTCGAGCGCGCCGACGACGGGCTCGTGCTCACGGACGTGTGGATCACCGCCGCCGTGCGCTGTGCCCCGCCCGCCAACCGACCCACCACGGAGGAGCAGCGCATCTGCGCCGGATGGTTGGACCTGGAGCTCGGTCTGCTGACCCGCCTGCGCGTGGTGGTGGCGCTGGGGGGGCTGGGCTGGAACGCCGCCTGGTCGGCCCTGGCCCGCACGGGCGGGTGGTCCCCCACGCCGCGTCCGCGCTTCGCGCACGGCGCGGAGCGCGCGCTGCCCGGTGGGGGTGTCCTGCTGGGCTCCTACCATCCCAGCCAGCAGAACACGTTCACGGGCCGGCTCACCGAGTCGATGTTCGATGGGGTGTGGGCGCGGGCGAAGGCGCTCGCAGAGGGACCGGCGTGAGCGGAGGCCGCTCCCCTCACCCCCCCGGCGTCCACCCCGTGAAGAGGTCGTAGACCGGCCGCTTCGCGCCCGTGGCGGTGCGCAGCGAGATGCTGCCGAACACCTTGTGCGCAATCGGCGCGTTCGCGTCGAGCGTCATCGGGTGCAGGAAGAGCCAGTTGATCAGGTCCACCTGCACGCCCGACAGCAGGCTGTCCAGCCGACCCAGGAAGGCCACCTGCTGGTCCTCTCCCGTCTCCCAGGGCGCCCCGCCCACGAGGTCCTCCGCGGGCCAGCCCGTCTCGGTGATCGCCAGCGGGATCCCGTTCAGGCGGGACAGCAGCGGGGAGAGGTAGTCGCCGGGCAGCTCGCTCGCGCGCGCGTGCCCGAAGAACGGGTAGAGCGTGAGGCCCACGACGTCCATGTGGTCCCCGCCGTGCGCGTCCAGCGCACCCCAGTTGGAGGTGCTCCAGCCGTTGAGCCCGCCGGCGCCCGCGAGGTGCTCGAAGTTGAAGACCGGCCCCACCCGGGTGCCGGGCGAGACGGCCTTGATGGCGTCGTACATCTGCTCGTAGGCCGCGACCCAGCGCGCGTAGTCGACCGGATCCTCGGCGTAGTAGAAGTCGCTCTCGTTGCCCAGGAACAGGAACGGCGGCGTCCAGGTGCGCGCCACGTCGACCACCATGGCCTGGAAGGCCTGCGCGGCGTCGGTGTTGGTCCAGTCGTTGGCCGGGTGGCCGGGCAGCGAGAGGAAGTTGCCCCCCTCGCTCCTCCAGCCGAAGACGAGCACGGGCCGGTAGCCGTGCGCGGCGGCGCGCTTCAGGACGGCGTCGTGCCCCGCCGGGATCTGTCCCGCGTCCGTGCCGCCGACGAGGTCGTCCCGCCAGGGCCCGTTCTGCATGACCGCGCCGGTCGCGAGTCCGCCCATCTCGGCGAAGAACGTCTCGATGCCGTTGAAGTCGGCCGGGAAGCCGGCGGGCGACAGCCCCACGCCATGCCACAGGGTATCCGCGGGCGCGGGCGTGCCGGGAGGATCGGGCGTGGGCTCCACGGGGTCCGGCCCTCCGTCGCTGCAGGCGGCGACCCCCGCCAGGACGGCGAAGCCCACGGCGAACCGGTGGCGGTGGCAAAGGCGCAGCGGTGTCATGGTGCCGGATCTCCTCCCTCGGGTCAGGGCCTGTGCCCCCGTCCGCCCGAGCACGGATGGTGCCAGGGCGCCGGGGAGCGGCGGCACCCTCGCGCCCGAGGGGGCGGGACGGTACCTTCCGGGCTCTTTGCGCGACCCCACGGAGCACGACCGGCGGAAAGGATCCCGACATGTCGTCCCTGATCGAAGCCCTCGCGGGCCAGGTCCTCAACCCACAGATCACGCGCCAGCTCGGCCAGGCCGTAGGCGCTGACGAACAGGCGACCCGCACCGCGGCGGCCGCCGCCCTTCCCATGATCCTGGGCGCCCTGGCCAAGAACGCCGGGCGGCCGGAGGGGGCCAGCTCCCTGCTGGCGGCGCTGGACCGCGACCACGACGGCAATGTCATGGACGACCTCGCGGGCTTCCTGGGCCAGGGTCGGACGGACGACGGCGAGAAGATCCTGGGCCACGCCCTGGGAGCCCACCGGGCGCCGGTGGAGACGGCCGTCGGTCAGGCCGCCGGTCTCGATCCGCAGCAGATCACCAAGCTGATGGCCATGCTGGCGCCCGTGGTGATGGGCGCGCTGGGCAAGGCCAAGCGGGAGCGGCAGCTCGACACGGGCGGGCTCAGCGACATGCTGCGCGGGGAGGAGAAGGTGATGCGCCAGAAGGCGCCCGAGATGGGGCTCATGGGTTCCCTCCTGGACAAGGACGGGGACGGCTCCATCGTCGACGACGTCGTCGGACGGATCGGCAAGGGTGTCCTGGGCAGTCTGTTCAAGCGCCCCTGACCCCGGGGTCGGGAACGCGAACCGGAAGGAGAGACGGGTGGGACTGATCGATTTCGTGAAGGATGCGGGAGCCAAGGTCTTCGGCGGCGGTGACAAGGCCGCGGCCAGCGAGGCCGCCAAGGACGAGCAGCTCGAGGAGCTGCGCAAAGGAAACGAGCTGCTCCGCTACGTGAAGGGGATGGGGCTGCCGGTCGACGATCTCAAGATCACGTTCGACGACGGCACCGCGACCATCACGGGTACGGTGCAGAGCACGGCGGTCCGCGAGAACATCGTGATCGGTGTGGGCAACGTGCACGGCGTCGCACGCGTGGACGATCGCCTGACGGTGGACAACCCCACGCCGCCCGCACGCATGTACACCGTGAAGAGCGGCGACACGCTGTCGAAGATCGCCAAGGAGCACTACGGCGACGCCATGAAGTACCCGACCATCTTCGAGGCCAACCGGCCCATGCTGTCGGATCCGGACAAGATCTATCCGGGTCAGGTGTTGAGAATCCCCGCGGTCGACGCCTAGGCGCCCCCCTTTTACGTCGGGCGTCGCGGCTCGTCGCCTCCGTGCGGCGGGACGGCGCGGGATCGGGGTCGGTCCGAGCAATCGGGCCGGCCCCGTGGTCGTTCCAGGCGGTGGGGCCGGGGACGCGGTCGTTCCAGGCGCCAGGTCCGTGGGACGCGCGCCGAGCGGATCCGACTCAGCGCGGGAACCAGGGGAAGAAGGCCGACGTCTTGTCCGTGTAGTGACGGTAGTCGGGCTTGGTCTGCGAGAGCGTCTCCTCCAGCAGCGGCACACCGGAGACGCGCATCAGCAGCAGCGTCATCAGGACCGGGCTGACGAACGTCCACCAGCCTCCCGGCGCACCCATCCCGATCAGGTAGAACCCCCACCAGAGCACCGCGTCGCCGAAGTAGTTCGGATGGCGTGAGTAGCGCCACAGGCCCTGGTCCAGCACCTGTCCCGCGTTGGCCGGATCGCGCCGGAACCGCGCGAGCTGTCGGTCCGCCACCGCTTCGAAGAAGAAGCCCGTGCCCCACAGCACCACGCCGATCAGGTCGAAGATGCCGAGCGGCGCGCGCGCATACCCGCGCTGCGCCTGCCACAGTGGGAAGGAGACGACCCACAGGAGGACGGCCTGCAGCCAGAAGACGGTGAAGAGGCTCACGATCGGGAAGGCCCTGCCCCAGCGCTGCCGCATGGCCGCGTAGCGGAAGTCCTCGCCGCGGCCGAGGTTCCGGCGCGCCAGGTGCACGCTCAGCCGGAGCCCCCAGACGGACACCAGGACCAGGAGCAGGATGCTTCTCGACGTGGCCGGCCCGCTCACCGTCGAGTACCAGCCGGCCACCAGCACGAAGCCCAGGCCCCAGAACAGGTCGATGAGGCTGGCATCCCTGCGGACCAGGCTCAGGAGCCAGAGCAGGGTGGAGCCCGCGAGAAGTCCCGCGAGCGCCGGCAGGAGCAGGTGGAGGGTCGTCATCGGCCGCGGAAGGTACCACGGGGCCCAAGGCCCGGGCTACGCGCGCGGGGTTTGGGCGGTAGGGCCGCACGCGCGCGGTCCGCTCCGGGAGAGCGTCCAGGCGTCGGGGTGGCGACGACCCGGGGGCCGCTCCATCTTGCCGCCTTCCCCGACCGGAGGGCAGGCATGGTGGCACCCGGCGCCCGGGCCTACTGGAAGACCCACCTGCGGTACCTGGTGGTGCTCCTGGTCGTCTGGTTCGTCAGCTCGTACGGCTTCGGCATCCTGTGGGCCGAGCCCCTGGACCGCATCCGCATCCCGGGCACCGGCTTCCCGCTGGGCTTCTGGTTCGCGCAGCAGGGCTCGATCTACGTGTTCGTGGCGCTGATCTTCGTCTACGTGGCCCTGATGAACCGGCTGGACCGCCGCCACGGGGTCGCGGAGGAATGAGCGTCCAGGCCTGGACCTTCCTGATCGTGGGGCTGTCCTTCGCGCTGTACATCGGTGTGGCCATCTGGGCCCGCGCCGGCTCCACGCGCGAGTTCTACGTCGCGGGCGGTGGGGTCTCCCCGCTCGCCAACGGCATGGCCACCGCGGCGGACTGGATGTCCGCGGCGTCCTTCATCTCGATGGCGGGGTTGATCTCCTTCCTGGGCTACGACGGCTCCGTCTACCTGATGGGGTGGACGGGCGGCTACGTGCTGCTGGCGCTGCTGCTCGCGCCCTACCTGCGCAAGTTCGGGCAGTTCACCGTGCCCGACTTCGTCGGGGACCGCTACTACTCGCAGGTGGCCCGCGTGGTGGCGGTGGTCTGCGCCATCTTCGTGTCGTTCACGTATGTGGCTGGCCAGATGCGCGGGGTGGGGATCGTCTTCAGCCGCTTCCTGGAGGTGGACATCACCACGGGCGTGCTGATCGGCATGGCGCTGGTGTTCTTCTACGCCGTGCTGGGCGGCATGAAGGGCATCACGTACACGCAGGTGGCGCAGTACTGCGTGCTGATCTTCGCGTACCTGGTGCCCGCCATCTTCATCTCGATGCTGGTCGCGGGCACGGCCATCCCCCAGCTCGGGTTCGGCGCGCGCGAGGTGGGCGGCTCCGCGTTCCTGCTCGACCGCCTGGACGGGCTGCACGCCGAGCTGGGCTTCGCGCCCTACACGAGCGGCGCCAAGTCCACGCTGGACGTGTTCGCCATCACGGCGGCCCTCATGGTGGGGACGGCCGGCCTGCCGCACGTGATCATCCGCTTCTTCACCGTGCCGCGCGTGCGCGATGCGCGCATCTCGGCCGGGTGGGCCCTGGTGTTCATCGCCATCCTGTATACGACGGCGCCCGCGGTCGCGGTGTTCGCGCGGCTGAACCTGCTGGACACCGTGGCCGGGCAGCCCTACGCGGAGATGCCGGGCTGGTTCTCCACCTGGGAGGACACGGGCCTCATCGCGTTCGACGACGCCAACGGGGACGGGCTCATCCAGTACGTGGGACCCCGGGCGGACGTCCCCAACGAGCTGACCATCGATCGTGACATCATGGTGCTGGCCAATCCCGAGATCGCGGGCCTGCCCGCCTGGGTGGTGGGGCTGGTGGCCGCGGGGGGCCTCGCGGCCGCGTTGTCCACCGCGGCCGGGCTGCTCCTGGTGATCTCGTCCGCGGTCAGCCATGATCTGCTCAAACGCGGTTTCGCGGCGCAGATCACCGAGCGGTTGGAGCTCATCGCCGCCCGGGTGGCCGCCGCGGTGGCCGTCCTCGTGGCCGCCTGGCTCGGCATCAATCCGCCCGGCTTCGTGGCCGAGGTGGTGGCCTTCGCGTTCGGGCTCGCGGCCTCCTCGTTCTTCCCGGCCCTGGTGCTCGGCATCTTCTGGCGACGCATGAACCGCGAGGGCGCCATCACCGGCATGATCGTAGGGATCTGCTTCACGGCGGCGTACATCGTCTGGTTCAAGTTCGTCGATCCCGCCAGCAACACCGCCGAGCACTGGTGGTTCGGGATCTCCCCGGAGGGCATCGGGACGGTGGGCATGGTGCTGAACTTCGTCGTGGCGGTGTCGGTGGCGCTCGTGACGCCCCCTCCTCCCGCGCACGTGCAGGAGATGGTGGAGCATATCCGCGTGCCGAAGGGCGCGGCGGCGCCGCAGGATCTGCACGCGTGAGCGCGCGCGACGAGGTGGGCCCCGGGCCGGACGGCGAGGGAGCGGGAGGGCTGGCCCCGGAGGAGGACCCCCGGCCGGAGGACCTCGGTGCCGACGACACCGCGTCCGACGGGCGCGCCCGGGTGCGCCGTCGCGACCGGGCGCTCGAGGACGACTGGATCCGCAGCGCGCTCCGGCGCGCGCCCTGGGGGTTCCTGGCCACCGTCTCCGACGGTCAGCCCTTCCTGAACTCCAACCTGTTCGTGTACGACGAGGACCGGCACGCCATCTGGATGCACACCGCGCGTCTGGGCCGGACGCGCACCAACCTGGACGGCGACGACCGGGTGTGCTTCGCGGTGGCCACGATGGGGCGGATGCTCCCCGCCGACGAGGCCCTCGAGTTCAGCGTGGAGTACGCGGGCGTGACGGTGTTCGGGCGCGGGCACGTGGTGGAGGATCCCACCGAGAAGGAGCTGGGCCTGCAGCTCCTGCTGGATCGCTACGCTCCGCATCTGCGGCCCGGGCGCGACTACCGGCCCATCGTGCCGGAGGAGCTCAAGCGCACCGCGGTCTACCGGATCGACATCGAGGCCTGGAGCGGCAAGCGCAAGCAGGAGGACCCCGACTTCCCGGGTGCGTTCACGGTGCCGGACGGCGGGTTCCCCTGGTAGGACGGGCGGTGTGCCCGGCGGGCGCCCACGCACGCCGCCGACACGATGGCACCCACGGAAAACGCCCGGGCCGCGTGCGCGACCCGGGCGTTTGGCGTCCACGCGCGGAACGCGTCAGCGCTGGCTGACCCTCCGCCCCCGCACCGGCGGCAGCGTGGCCCGTCCGATGGTGTTGGCGTCGCTCCCGAACCAGACCACGTGTTCGTCCGCATCATAGTACATATGCCGGATGGTCCCGCCGCCGCTCGGCACGTCCGCAGCGCTGAAGAAGCGCTCGGTCGCCGGATCGAAGCCGACGAAGCGGTTGGGCTGCACCCCCGTCTCCACGAACCAGATGCGGTCGCCGGCGTCGATGGCCATGCCGTAGGGCCGCGCCTCCGCGCCGGACGGGTTGTCGTACTCCTTCACCGCGCCGTCCGCGGGGTCGAACCGGCCCAGCTTGCCCCGCGCGTAGTCCACGTACCAGAGGATGTCGTTGGAGTCGATCTCCAGGCGCCGGGGCCGCGCGCCTTCCGGAAGCTCGAAGGTCTTCATCTCGAACGTGGCGGGATCCACCGTCGCGATCCGATTCGTGTTGAACAGGACGATCCAGGGGTTCCCCTCGCTGTCCATCTTGATGCCGTAGGGCCGGCTGGAGCCCATGCCCCGCGAGGTCTGCGCCTGCGGCGCCTCCACCAGGCGGACCTCCCGGCTCTCGCGGTCCAGGAAGCCCACGAAGTTGCCGTTCTGCACGCTGAACCAGATGTCGCCTTCCTCCGTCCAGACCAGCGTGTGCGGGTCGCGCGCGCGCTCGTCCGGCATGGGGATCGTATCGATCCGGGACGTGGCCGGATCCAGCACGCCGATGTGGCGCACCAGGTTGCCGGCGTACCAGACCTTCCCGTCGTCGGCCACGATCAGGTTGTGCGGGCCCGCCGCCTCGCCCAGCTCGAACCGCTCGAACTCACCCGTTTCGGGGTCCAGCACCGCGGCGTAGTTGCCCACCTGTCCCACGAACCACACGCGCCCGTCCGGCCCCACGTAGGGGTCCCGGGGCCGGGAGCGCTCCCACGGCACCTGCCACTCGTCGATCGACAGCTCCTGCGCGCGCGCGTCCTGCGGCGGTGCCACGGCCCCGAGCGCGGCCGCGCACAGCACCAGCCCCAACGTCTCCGTTCGTCCGTTCATGGCGCGTATCTCTCCCCGATGCGTTCGAGTTGCCGGGCGATCTCCTGCTCCGGGATCCACCGTCCCCGGACAAAGACGCCTGCCATCCGTGTCACGTTTGCGACGGTCTCGCGAGGATCGGCCTCCAGCAGCAGCAGGTCGGCCCGCTGACCCGTGGCCACCGTGCCGAACGTGCCGTCCCCGCCGAGCGAGCGGGCCACGTAGTCGCCGACGTTGCGCGTGCCCGTGACCAGCACGTCCTCGGGGGACATCACCTGCTCCATGAGGCGCATCTCGTGGTGCAGGGCGAAGCCGGGCACGTTGTACATCTGGGGCGAGTCCGTGCCCATCAGGAGCGGCACGCCGGCCTCGTGCAGCATGCGGAGCAGATCCAGCCGCACCTGCGCCATCTGCTCGCCCACCGCGGGGCTCTCGGCCGGCATCCCGGCCTTCTGCCGCACCCAGCCCTGCCGCATCGAGGCGGGCACGTAGCGCATCTCCGGCAGCGCCAGCATCGAGTCGGGATCGAGGGGGCGGTAGAAGTTCTCCCACAGGTAGGAGGTCGGGACCACCCAGGCGCCCTCCTCCCGGGTCCGCTGCACGAGCTCGCGCAGCCGGGCGTCGTCCACGGCGTCCAGGATGCGCGCGGTGGGGATGACGCCCAGCTCGGCGGCGAAGCGCCGCTGCACGTCCTCCGGGATGGCGGCCTGCAGGAAGCCGTCCATGTGGTCCACGGTGGCGATGCCGGTCTGCAGCGCGTGCTCCAGGCCCACGTCCTCAGGCACGTGGCCGCCATACGTGAACCCGACCTCGCGCGCCACCTCCACCATGCGGTTCCAGGCGTCCAGCGGCACGCCCGGGTGGATCTTCTGGAAGTCGTAGCCCGCGGCGGCATGCTCCCGGATCAGGCGCTCGGCGTCCGCCGGCGTGGGTGCCGTGTTCCCGTTCAGCGACGGTGCGCCCACCAGGAACGTGGGCCCGAGCAACGCGCCCGACGCGATCTCCTCCCGCCAGCCGAGCTGCTCGGGCGCGCCCAGCATGCCGCGGATCGTCGTGATGCCGTTGGCGACGTAGAGGAACAGGATGTCCTCGAGCAGCTGCCGGGGTGCGTTGCCCCCCGGCACGTGGGCATGCATCTCGGCCAGGCCCGGCATGAGCCAGCGGCCGCTGCCGTCGATCCGGGTCGCGCCCTCCGGTACGGAGACCTGCGTGCCGGCGCCCAGCGCCACGATGCGATCGCCCTCGATGAGGACCGTCTGGCCCTCGAGCGCGGGGGAGCCGTCCATCGGGAGGACCGCCACCCCTTCGATGGCGTAGTCCGCCGCGACAGGCGGCGGCGCTGCCTCGGCAGCGCAGCCGGCCAGGGCCACGAGCACGAGCGGGGTGAGGCGGGGGAGCCCACGGAGATCGGCCATGCGACACCTCGTTCAGCCGGAGAGGACGGGAACGCAGAATGGCGTGGCCGATACAATCTACGGGTCGGGGGGCGGCCGCGCCTCCTGGGAGATGCGCGGGGGCGCGCCTCGGGATGCCCGAGGCCGGTGCGGGCGGAGCGTCGCTTGCCGGGCAGCGTCTCCCCCACCGATCATGCGGAACACGACCGGGCTGGCCCCGAGGAGGACGCATGCTGCGACGCCGCAGGACCGCGCTGGCGCTGGGAGGGCTCCTGGTGCTCGCGTGCGCCGCGGCGGCCACCGCCCAGGACTACGGCTGGGGCTTCCGGGGTCCGCGCTCCCGCGTCTTCAAGCCCTCCGACGCTCCCCGACCGGGGTGGACCTTCTGCCGCGGCGTCTACCGCAGCGTGCGTCGCGAGTGGATGGGGCAGGGGTGGTACACGGACTACCCGGACTCCGACCGCAACTTCATGCTGCGCTTCTCGCAGCTCACCACCACGCAGATCGCGCGCTGGGAGAACGACGAGCCCTTCCACTCCGTGGTGGAGCTCACGCACGCCGACCTCTTCCGCTGCCCGTTCCTGTTCATGTCCGACGTCGGCACCATGGGCCTGTCCGACGACGAGGTGCGCGCGCTGCGCACGTACCTGCTCAAGGGTGGCTTCCTGTGGGTGGACGACTTCTGGGGCGAGTTCGCCTGGGAGCAGTGGGAGCAGGAGATCGGGCGCGTGCTGCCGCCGGCGGTCTATCCCATCCAGGACATCCCCATCACGCACGAGATGCTCTCCACGCTCTATTCGGTGGATGCGCTGCCGCAGGTCCCCTCCATCCAGTTCTGGCGGCGCAGCGGGCGGACCGAGACGTCGGAGCGGGGGCGCGAGAGCGCCGTCCCCCACCTGCGCGGCATCTACGGCGAGGACGGCCGCCTCCTCGTGGTGATGACCCACAACACCGACATCGCCGACGGCTGGGAGCGTGAAGGCGAAGACGACCAGTTCTTCTATCTCTTCTCGCCGGCCGCCTACGGCATCGGTGTGAACGTGGTGCTGTACGCGCTCACGCACTGAGCACACGATTCCCGACCCACCTCGCTCCTCGCGCACGGACCCGACCACGCCCATGCACATCCCCGTCCCCCGCGTCCTGTTCGCCCTCGTGCTGTCCGTCCCGCTGCTCCCGCTTCCGCTGTCGGCGCAGTGGACGAACCGCTATCCGAAGGTCCGCGGCTACGGGCACCACGTGTATCTCGAAGGCTACGAGCTGCCCACGCTCACGACCGGTCCCATCGACGCCGCTCCCGCGCCCGACGGTGCCGGCCTCGCGGTCGCCTCGGAGGGGTGGCTGTGGCAGGTGGACGCGGAGGGCCGCGCGCGCCGGCTCACGGAGGGCGCCGGGATCGACGCGCGGCCCGCGTGGTCCCCGGACGGCCGTCGCCTCGCCTTCGTGCGGGACGACACGCGTGCGCTCCGGATCGTGGAGCGCGACCTCGAAGACGGCAGCGAGCGCGTGCTCGTCGACGACGGCGCCATCGTGCTCGATCCCGCGTACGCCCCGGACGGACGCACGCTGTACTTCTCGTCCGCCCGGGCGGGCGACCTGGACCTGTGGCGGCTGGATCTCGCCAGCGGCACCACCGAGCGCATCACCGAGGGCCAGGGGCTCGAACGCGCGCCCCGGCCCCATCCGGACGGCCGGCGCCTGGTCTACCTGTCCAAGTCGCGCGCCGGCGGGGACGAGATCCGCGTGCGCGATCTGCAGGACGGCACCGACACGTCGCTGCTCCGGGGCAGCATCGCGTCGCAGGCGTCCCCGGCGCTGAGCCCCGACGGCCGGCTCGTGGCGGTGAACTGGCCCACCGAGGACGGGTGGGAGCTGCGTCTGCTCGCCACCGACGCGCCGGGCCCGACGGTGCGGTTGACGCGCGCGCGCGGGTTGCCGCTCACGCCATCCTTCTCGGCGGACGGTGCGCACGTCTACTTCAGCGAGGCGTCCGACGACGAGGCCATGCAGCTCTTCCGCGTCGGAGCGGGAGGCGGACCGGTCGAGCGCGTGGAGATCCGCGCGCGCGACTGGGGCGTGCCCACCGGTACGCTGCGTGTGCTGACGAGCGTGCGTGGCGAAGAGGGCCTGGCCGCGGCGCGGCTGTCCGTGACGGACGGGAACGGACATCCGCTGGTGCCGCCCACCGGCCAGCCGCGCTTCGACGGTCAGACCGGGCAGGTGTTCGTCTACAGCCCGGGCGTGCTGGAGTGGACGGTCCCGGCCGGGGTGGTGCGGATGAACGCGGTGCATGGCCTGCTCACCCCGGACTACCCGACCGAGACCGACGTCGAGCCGGGTGGCCTGACGGAGGTCCAGCTCGGGCTGGTCCCCGTGGCCGACCTGCGTGCCGAAGGCTGGTGGTCGGGGGAGCACCACTTCCACCTGAACTACGGCGGGACGTACCGCCTGGACCCGAGCGACCTGATCCCCATGGCGCGCGCCGAGGACCTGGACGTGGTCACGCCGCTGCTGGCCAACCTGCACAACCGTTTCGAGGACCAGGCGCTGTGGGAGACGCGCGCCGGGGGCGCGCCGCCCTACGCGGTGTTCGGACAGGAGGTGCGCTCGCATTTCCTGGGGCACCTGGGTCTGGTCGGCACCCGCACGCTCTTCTGGCCGTGGGTCTGGGGACCGGGCTACGAGGTGTATGGCACGGACGACCGGCCCAACGCGGAGGCCCTCGCGCACTCCCGCGCCGAAGGCGGTCTGGCCGTCTACGTGCACCCGGTGTCGGGGCCGGAGCCGTTCGCGTCGGCCGAGAGCGCGGGCGCCCTCCCGGTCGAGATGATCGCCGACGCGGTGCTCGGAGACCTGGACGGTCTTGAGGTCGCGTGCCTGTGGAGCAACGAAGAGGGCACCACGGATCTGTGGCACCGCTTCCTGGACGTGGGGCTGCCGATCGTTCCCACGGCCGGCACCGACGTGATGAACAACTTCTATCGCACCATGGCGGTGGGCACGACGCGCGCGTACGTACGCCCCGTGGACCGGACCGGTGCGCCGGTGCAAGGGCGGGCGCCGGACCTGCAGGAGTATCTCCGCGGGTTGGCGGAAGGACGCAGCTTCGTGACCACCGGGCCCATGGTGCTGCTGCGGGTCGGGGACGCCCAGCCCGGGGACGTCGTGCCCTCGGGTCGCACCCCCTGGACCCTGGACGTGGCCAGCGCCGTACCCGCGGAGCGGGTCGAGCTGCTGGTGAACGGAGAGGTGGTGTGGTCGGAGCGGGCCCCCGACGGCGTTGGGCGGCGCCGGTACGAGGGCACGCTCACGTTGCCCGCCGGCGGGTGGGTGGCCGCGCGCGTGACCGGCCCCGCCGTGACGGCCTGGCCGGCCATGAACACGCACGCGTTCGCGCACACGGCGCCCGTGTGGATCGAACGGGTGGGCTCCACGGATCCCGAGGCGCGCCGCCGCTCGGCGGCGGTGCTCCTCACGGCGCTGGACGCCGCGACCGCCAGCCTGCGTCGGGGCTACGGCAGCACGCCCACCCCGCGCCTGGATGCGCACTTCCAGGCGGCGCGGGCGCGCCTGGTGGAGTGGAGCCGGTAGGCGTCACACGCCGGCCGGTCGCACGTGCGGCCGCTGGTTGTTGCGATCCGCAGCCTCGTCGCCGAGATGGGTCACCCACGACGGCACCGGGCTGTCGGCGCGCGCCTCGGTGCCTTGGCGCCGTTCGCGCGCTTCGACGCCCCGGGCGTCGGGCAGCAGGCTCGCGGCCTGGCGCAGCGCGAATGCCACCGCGCCGGGTGCAAGCGCGCCCAGCACGTCCAGCAGCCGCGCCTGCGGCGTCAGCACCAGGCGTGCGCGTCCGCTGCGCGCGGCGTCCACGATCTTCCGTGCGGCCCGCGCCGCATCCATCGCCAGCAGCGGTGCCGACGCCGACGTGGAGAACCAGCCGTACTCCTTCCCGTGCTGCCCCTTGAACTGTGCGTGCAGGTGCGAGCCGGTGCGCATCAGCCCGGGACACACCGTCGTGACCCGGATCCCCAGCGGCGCCAGCTCGGTGTGCAGCCCGTCCGAGAAGCCGGTCAGGGCGAACTTGCTGGCGACATACGGCAGCAGGTGCGGGATGGCCACCAGACCGCCGATGGAGGAGATGTTGACGATGTGGCCGCGGCCACGACGTGCCATGCCGGGCGTGACCGCGCGCACCAGGTGCAGCGGGCCCCACAGGTGCACGTCGAAGGCCTCCTCGAAGTCCTCCACGTCCATGAGGGGTGCGGGACCGACCTGGATGACGCCCGCGTTGTTGACGAGCACGTCCACCCCGCCGCGCTCCTGCTCGATGGTCTCCATCACCGCGCGGATCCGCTCCGGGTCGCGCAGGTCGCACTCGAGGGTCTGCACGTCGGCGCCGTCGTCGGAGAGCGCGCGCGCCGCGCGCCGCAGCTCCTCCCCATCCCGCGCGATCAGCGTGAGTCGGGCGCCCTCGGCGGCGAATACGCGGGCGAGCTCCAGACCCAGCCCGCGCGAGCCCCCGGTGATCAGGACGGACGCGCCGGTGAACCGCGTCCGGTGGGCCCGCGCCACGGCCACCGCGGCCAGCGCACCGCCGGCGGCCGCGCCGAGCAGCAGCGCGCGTGTGCGGCCGCTCATCGACCGGCTCCGGCCTCGGCCCCGCGCGCGGGTGCGAGGCGCCACAGATCCCCGTCCTCCTGGTCGGTGAGCACGTAGAGGGTGCCGTCGGAGGCCACCTCCACGTCCCGGATGCGCGCGCCCAGCGCGATGCGCTCGACCTCGGTGGCCGCGTCGCCGTCGATCGTCACCCGGACCAGGCCCTCGGCCGTCAGGCCGCCGATCAGCGCGCTTCCCTCCCAGGCGGGGAACGCGTCCCCGCGGTAGAAGGCCATCCCGGACGGGGAGATCACCGGGGTCCAGTGCACCGCGGCATCGGCCAGCTCCGGCCGGGTCGGCGGGTCCGGGATGTCACGCCCGTCGTAGTGCCGGCCCCAGCTCACGAGCGGCCACCCGTAGTTGCGGCCCGCTTGGGGTTGGTTGAGCTCGTCGCCGCCGCGCGGGCCCATCTCCGCGATCCACAGCTCGCCCGTCTCCGGATGGAGCGCGGCCGCTTCGATGTTGCGGTGTCCGTACGACCAGATGGCGTCGGCGCCCGCGCCGCCCACGAAGGGATTGTCCTGCGGGATGGACCCGTCCATCTGCAGGTGGACCACCGTTCCCAGGTGGTTGGTCGTGTCCTGGGCGGGATCGAACTGGAACCGCTCCCCGAGCGTCAGGAAGAGCGTCCCCCGATCCGTGAAGACGATGCGGCCGCCGAAGTGGTTGGGGCCTTCGATCCAGGGCTCCTCCGTGAAGATGCGCTCGAAGCCCGTCAGACGGTCGTCCTCGAAGCGGGCGCGACCGAGCGCCGTGGCCGCACCCCCATCCGGGCCCGGTCGGGCGTAGGACAGGTAGACCAGGCGGCTCGTCTCGAAGTCGGGCGCGAGCGCGACGTCGAGCAACCCGCCCTGGCCGTTGGCCCAGACCTCGGGGATCCCGGCCACCGGCTCCGACAGACCGGCGTCGGCGCTCCATACGCGCAGGCGTCCGGCGCGCTCGGTGACGAGCAGCCGCCCATCCGGGAGCAGCGCCATCCCCCACGGGTGGACGAGCCCGCTGGCCAGCGGCTCCACCACCGTGCGACCTGCGTCCGTCTCGACGGTGCGCGTGTCCTGCTGCGCGGCGGCGGCGCAGGCGGTCGCGCCGGCCAGACCGACGGCCACGAGGGAGAGAAGCGAAGCATGGGGTGTTCGGACGGTACGCATCGGGGCCTCCTGCGCGGCTCCAGGGACGGGGTCGGCGGGGGAGCAGTCCCTGGGGCGCAACGGGCATGCCGACCCGCGGAGGCCGTGGAGGCGCCACCGCGGCCGGCGGCGCGTCGCCCATCGTGTTCCGGCCGCCGGTCGCCTGCACGACCGGCCGCGTCCGAGCTACGGCGCCGGGTGCACCGTCCGGTAGGCGCGCCGGAGATAGAGCAGGGGAGCGCCGCCCGTCGTCGTGACGGCGTCCACGCGTGCGCGTAGCAGGCGCCCGTTGCCGGGCACCGGGTCCACGTCGGTGACGGTGCAGTGCAGGTGGGCCACCGCGCCGGCGACGACCGGAGGACCCTCCCGCGGGAACGGGCTGGGACCCACCGGGAACGGATCGGCGAAGTCGGCGGCCACGCGGCGTTGACCCTCCGCGAGGAGGCTCACCGCGCAGGACGACCCGACCGCGAGGAAGGGCAACACCTGGGCGCCGGGCCCCAGCGCCCAGGCGACGGTGGGCGGCTCGGCCGCCACCGGCATGAAGGACGTGGCCGTGGTGGCGTGCACGCGGTCGGGGGTCCGCACCGCGATGACCACGACGGTGGAGGCCCAGTGCGACAGCGCCTCCCGGAAGGCGTCCGCGCCGCTCCCGGCCGGTGGACCGGGAGCGGCGTCTCCGGCGCGCGCGGCTACCGTCCCACCTCTCCGCCCAGCGTGCGCAGCATGCGCTCGTAATAGGCGCGCTCGCTGGCCTGGTCGGCGGTGAGCGGACCGACGCGGTCCTCCGCCTCCCCCACGAGACCGCTGATGCGGCTCACGAGCTCGTTGGTCTCGGCGCGCAGGCGCTCGTTGCCGTCGGCCACGCGGCCCTGCAGCGCCTCCGCCTCGTGCCGGAGCGCGTACAGGTCGAGCAGCATCTGCGTCCACGCCGTCCGCGTCCCGATGGACGCGTCGATCCGGGGATCCTCGCGCACCTCCACCTGCGTCTCGCTGGTGGTGCCGCCGCTCTCCAGCCGCACGGTGTAGAGGCCCGGCACCACCAGCGGGCCGGACGGGCCGCGGCGTGCCCGACCCTGCGGCGCGGCCGGCCGCTCCGCCGTGTGCCGCAGGTCCCACTGCAGACGGTTCAGGCCGCGCTGGCCGGTGGACGTCACACGCGCCACCTGCGTGCCGTCGCGATCCAGGACGGTGGCCACGACCTGTGCGCTGTCGGCGCCCAGCCAGTAGTCGACGAGCGCCGCGGCGGGCGGGTTCTCGCCCTGGTAGAAGACGTCCCCTGTGTGCGGCAGCTCCGAGCGGTAGCGGATCTGCCGCGCCGGCACGGTGGGGAAGGCGTGCAGCCGGGCGCCCATCACGTCCGGCGTGAGATGGGACAGGGCCAGGTTCTGGTCGAGGATCCAGATCCCGCGCCCGTGCGTGCCCAGGATCAGATCGCGCTCGTGCGGATGGATGCGGATGTCGTTGATGGGCTGCAGCGGCAGATTGGAGCGCAGCTCCACCCAGTGCGCGCCGGCGTCCATCGAGTACCACAGACCGAACTCGGTGCCGAGGTACAACACGTCGCCGCGGTCCAGGTCCTCGCGCAACACGCGCACCACGCGCTCGGCCGGCAGATCCCCGGTGATGGCGCGCCAGGTGCGTCCGAAGTCGTCCGTCCGGTACAGGTAGTTGGCGTAGTCGTCGTTGCGGTAGTTGTTGGCGGACACGTACGCGCGGCCGGGCGCGTGTCGCGACACCTCGATGTCGTTGATCCAGGCATCGTCCGGCAGTCCCGGCAGCCGGGCCGACACCTCCTCCCAGCGCTCGCCCGCGTCGCGCGAGACCTGCACCTGGCCGTCGTCCGTGCCGACGTACAGCACCCCGGGCAGGAGCGGCGACTCCGCGATGGCGGAGAGGGTCGGGTAGTACGGGATGCCATCGTCCAGCGAGAGCGTGCTGGAGTCGGGCATCTGGCCCATGATGGGCAGCGTCTGCCGCTTCACGCCCGTGGTCAGATTGCCGAGGTGCTCCCAGCGCTCCCCGCGGTCGCGGCTGCGCCACAGCACGTCGGTCCCGGCGTAGATCGTGGCGGCGTTGTGCGGCGAGATCAGGAACGGCCCCTCCCAGTTGGCGGGCGCCATGGCGTTGCCGAGACGCTCGTCCGGCAGCGTGGGGTCCGGCCAGGTGCTCCAGTTGCGCCGCCCACCGATCGCGCCGATGGAGTCGCCGGGGCGGATGGACGTGCGCTCGCCGCTGATCAGGTCCACGCGGTCGAGCCCCAGGTACTGCGACTCGGTGTAGAGCCAGCGGTTGGTGGTGGTGTCCACCAGGTTGAGGAAGCCGTCCCCGCCGCCGTAGCGCTGCCAGTCGGCGTTGATGATCCCTTCCGAGCGGAAGACCTGGTTGGGCCCGCCCCAGCTGCCGTTGTCCTGCAGGCCGCCGTACACCCGGTAGGGGTCGTTGAGGTCGTACGTGACGCGGTAGAACTGGGAGACCGGCAGGTCGGAGATGTAGAGCCAGGTCACGCCCCGGTCCCAGCTCAGGCCGAGTCCGCCATCGTCCGCCTTCATGACGTGGTTGGAGTCGGTGGGGTCGACCCACACCAGCCGATCGTCGCCGTGCAGGCTCTGGTCCGGCACCGTGAAGGTCTTCCCGCCGTCATCCGACCACGAATACGTGTTGACCATGTAGATGCGCTGGTCGTCACTGGGGTCGACCAGGATCTGGCTCGCGTACATCGGGCGCGGATTCCAATCGCCCATGTGTGTCCACGTCGCGCCCCGGTCCTCGGAGCGGTAGATCCCCGCCGCGCGTTGCTCGTAGGCCGTGGACGCGTTGTAGCGCTCGCCCTGCTCGATGGACACATACACGATGCGGGGGTCGCTCCGGTAGACGGAGATGCCGATGCGGCCCATCTCCCCGGTGGGCAGCCCGTTGTCCATCCCGCTGCCGGTCAGCCGGTTCCAGGTCTCCCCTCCGTCCGTGGATTTCCACAGCGCGCTGCCCGGTCCCCCGCCGTTGAAGCCGTAGGGCCGGCGCCGACGCTGATAGCTGGAGGCGTAGAGCGTGTTCGGATCGGAGGGATCGAGGGCCACGTCCACCACGCCCGTGTCCCGGTCCACGTTCAGCACCCGCGTCCACGTGCGCCCGCCGTCCGTGCTCTTGTAGAGGCCGCGCTCCTCGTTGGGACCCCACAGGTGTCCCATCGCCGCCACCCACACGATGTCCGGGTTGTCGGGATGCAGCACGATGCGGCCGATGTGCTTGGAGTCCGACAGCCCCATGTGCGTCCACGTGGTGCCGCCGTCCGTGGACTTGTAGACCCCGTCGCCCCACGAGGACGACTGCCGCGAGGCCCGCTCCCCCGTGCCCACCCAGACGATGCTGGTGTCGCGCTGGTGGACGGTGATCGCTCCCACCGAGTGCGTGTTCTCGTGCTCGAAGACCGGCGTGAGCGTCACCGCGCGATTCGTGGTCTTCCACACGCCTCCCGTGGAGGTGGCCACGTAGAAGACGTCGGGGTCGGACTCCACCACCGCCAGGTCCACGATCCGGCCGCTCATGGCGGCGGGACCGATGGTGCGGAAGGGAAGCCCGGACAGGTGCTCCGACGCCAGCGACTGTGCGGTCAGCGCGTCCGGGGCCGCGAAGGCCAGGGCCAGCACGGCGAACAGCAGGGTCGAGCGCGGGGAACGGAACGGATGCACGGCGATCTCCGGAGGAAGGTGCGAGCGGATGCGTGGAGAAGATGCGAAGCGGGGGTGGAGCCGTCCACGCGGGCGCGGGAGCCCCGCAGCAGGAGCGTGAGCGCTCGAGCGGAGGGCGGCGCCCATCAGAAGACGTCCAGGTCGTTGCCGAAGTACACCGGACCCGGGTAGTGGGTGCGTACCTCGGCGAGCACGGACGCCTCGGTGGCGCCCCAGAGCAGATGGTGCGTCAGGACCAGCATACCGGCGCCCCCCTCCGCGGCGATGCGCCCCACCTCCGTCGCGGAGGTGTGGAAGGCGGAGTGGTAGCGCTGCCAGGGACCGGGTCGCGTCCCGAAGCCGTCGCTGGCGTAGACCTCGTGGACCAGCACGTCACAGCCGGAGCAGGCCTGCGCCACCGCGTCCGCCGGCCCGGTGTCCCCGGACACCACGATGGACCGGTCCGGCGTGTCGAACCGGTAGCCGTAGGCGGCCTGCCAGGAGCCGTGCGGGACCCGGAAGGCCGTCACCCGCACGCGCTCGTCCTCGAAGACCACGCCCGGCTCCACGTCGTGGGCCCGGGTCTCCCAGCCCGTGGGGTTGGCGGGCTCGAGGCCCTCCAGGCGCACGCGCACGTCTTCGGCGTAGGCCTGCTGGAGATGCCCGGCCATGGCGGCCGTGCCGGGCGGCCCGAGCAGGGTCAGCGGCTCGGTGCGCTCCAGGGTCCAGGGAGACAGCATGACGTCCGGGACGCCCACCGTGTGGTCCGAGTGCAGATGGGTCAGGAAGAGGTGGGTGAGCCGGGGCGGGGTGAGCCCGGTCAGACCATGGCGGGATGCGGCGGCTGCGGCACGACGCACGACGCCGGGCCCGGCGTCCACCAGGTAGGAGGCCGAATCCACGACGATCGCCAGCGCCGGGCCCGACCGCTCCGGATCGGCGTTGGGCGTCCCCGTGCCGAGCAGCACGAGGCGCGTCCGCCCCGGGGTTTCCAGGGGGTCGGGAGGCGCGGGCGCGCCCGCTTCGCAGCCGACGAGCAGCACGACCAGCAGGGCCGCCGCGGCCGGGGTGTGGCTCCTTCGCGTCGGTGTGGCGCCGATCTTGCCTCTGGGGCCTTTCCGACGGGGTCGGATGGGTGGTCCTGACACGGGCGAACCCTCCGGAAGTCCTTGTGTTTCGGGCCGTGACCGGCGCGACCCCCGGCGCCCGGGCGGCACGGGAGGACGAGGCAGTCGGCTCCTTCTCCCCGGCCCATAGATGGAGTGGAGTGCATGGGAGCGCTACGACCGCTGCATGGATCGCAGGGGAGCCAGGTGTCGGACATGGGTGCCGACGACCTGGTCCTGGCGTTCGCGCGGGCGTACACGCTGTCGGAGATCTTTCCGATCCGGCACGCCACCGTGCAAGAGGCCATCCGCGACGTCCGGCTCCGGGCCACCGTCCGGGTGGATGTCGACGTGGCCGTGGCGGGGCTCCGCATCGGAGGCCGCGCCCTGGGCGACCGGCACGGGTACCTGCGGGAGCTGGGCCGGGACCTGTTGGGCGTCGGTGTCACGGCGCTGCGCCTGCCCGCCTCCCTGGACGAGCGGCAGATCGAGGCCTTCCTGACGGGGCTGCGTCAGGCGCACCTGGACCCGGAGCGGTCCCTGGACGCGCTCCTGGAGGAGGAGTCGGCCTCCCGGATCCAGGTGGCGTTCGACGGCGCCGCGCTGCCCGAGCCCACCGAGGAGTGGACCCCCGCGGACGCATGGGCCGACCCGACGGGACCCACCGAAGAGCCGGGGGAGCCCGTGGTCGAGGAGGCCCTGGAGGACATGGCCCTCCACGCCCCGGACGGGCCGTCCCTGTACGGGGCCGAGCCCCTCCTGCTGCTGCCGCCCGGCGCCGACCCGTTCGCGCTGCCGGCGCCGGCGGCCCCTCTGCCGGCCGGCCCGGCCCACCCCCTCGACCCCGTGGACGAGCGCCTCGACCTGGAGGCCCCCTCCCCGGAGGACGAGCAGGCCGACGACGACGTGTGGGACGCGTTCGCGGAGCCCGTACGCGAGCCCCTCGACGGCCCCTTCCCGGAGGCGGAGTGGCTGCACACCGCCGCCCCCTTCCGTGAGGACGGGGACCCCGAACCGGAGCCCGCGCCGGCGGTGGATGCCCGCGAGGACGGGACGATCGAGGCCGATCCCACCGACATCGAGTCCCTGGCCCCCGATCCGGGCGACGATCCGTTCGTGGAGCCGACACCGGCCGACGGGTGGATGGAGGACGCGTCCGCCGATTGGATGGACGGCCTGGACGCGGACTGGAGCGCCGACGAGGCGCCCATGCCGTGGGAGGACGTCGACGGGTTCTGGTCCGCTCCCTCGGAGCTGGAGGACGAGGTCGCGCCCTACGAGGACGCGTCGGAAGCCCCTGGCGAAGCGGAGCCGGCCGTCCCCGCACTGGACGGCGAGTCCGATGTGGACCTGGTCGAGGAGACCTGGACCCTGCTCGGCGCCGCGGAGCTGGCCGAAGGCTCGGACGAGGACGCGCTGATCCTCCCGCCCGAGGCGGTCGTGCCGTCGGAGGAGCGTGTCCCCGAGCTCGACGCGGCCCCCGAGCTCGACGCGGCCCCTGGGCTCGACGCGGCCCCCGAGCTCGACGCGGCCCCTCAACTCGACGCGGCCCCTGAGAGGGACGCGGTCCCCGGGCCCGATGCGGTTCCCGGGCCCGCCGCGCCGGTCTCCGCGGTCCTGCCCCTGGATCTGCCGGAGCGCGAGGACCCCGCGGTCCCCGCGGCGACGGACGGCACCACCCCTGCGCTGCACGACCTCCCCGACCGGGAGCGGCTGGGCCGGGACCCGTGGTCGGGCCGGATGATCCGCTCGGACCGCGATCTTGCGCAGATCGCCGCCTTCCGGCGCGCGATCGCCGAGCTGGAGGAGCCCCGCGGCACCCCCTCGTTCGACCCGCTGGGCGGATTGGGGCAGGGCGTTCCGGTGCCCGGTCCCGCGTCCGAGCGGCAAGAGTCCATCGAGCGCCTCGACGAGGTCGAGCCGGCCGCGCGGCCCCGTCCGGTGCCGAGCGCGAGCGCGGCCGTGCCCATCGCCAGCCTGGCGCCCGATCCGGCACCCGTGGCCGTGCTCGAGCCCGTGCTGGATCTGGCCGCCGACCTGCCCGCCGTGAGCGCCGCTCCCGTGGAGCTGAGCGCGCCCTTCCTGGCCGACAGCTACCAGACGCTGGCCGAGCTGGCCATCGCGTTCCTGACGGCGCCCGCGGGACGGCGTCCCGCCGTGCGGGCCGCCATCCTGGAGCGGGCCGACCGCCTGGCGGCGGATGACGGACACGACGCGGTGTGCGACGCGGTGGAGGCGCTGCTGCTGGGCGGCGAGGCGAAGCCGGAGGGCTCCGTCACGCTCGCGCGGTCGCTGTGCCGGCCTCCGGTGGTGCGGGCCCTCGTCCAGCGCCTGGGGGACGCCAAGGGCGACGACGATCGGGCGCGTGGCCTGGCCATCGCGCGGCAGCTCGCCGACCTCATGGCCGTGCCTCTGGCCAACGAGCTCTCCGAGGTCCCACCGCGGGCGGCCCGCCGCAACTACCTGGACGCGCTGTTCACCATGGGCGAGCACGGCCACGCCGTCGCCGTGCCCATGCTCGAGGACTCGCGCTGGTTCATCGTCCGCAACGGGGTCGACATCCTGGGCGAGGTGGGCGGGCCGGGCGCGGTCGATCGCCTCACGCCGGCGCTCGCCCACCCCGACGCGCGCGTGCGCCGGGCCACCGTGATGGCCATGGCCCGGATCGGCGGGGAGGAGGCCGGGACGCGGCTGCTGTCCATCGTCGAGGATCCCGACGCGCAGGTACGCGAGGCCGCCGCCATGGCGCTCGGCCATCTGCGCGTGCCTCGCGCGCTGCGCCCGCTGCTGGAGCTCCTGGACGCCGAGAAGAGCGACGACTTCCAGATGGTGATCCTGCGCTCGCTCGGGCAGATCGCCGATCCTTCGGCCGTGCCCGCGATCGAGAAGCGCGCGCTCGGCAGCTTCTTCTTCCGTCCCGCCACCGCCGTGCGCATCGCCGCCTACCGCGCGCTGGCCGGGATGGGCACGCCCCACGCCAGCGATCTCATCCGGCAGGCGGTGGACGACAAGAACGCCGAGGTGGCCGCAGCCGCCCGGGCGCTCGTGGGTCGTCTCTGACCTCTCCGGCGCCCCGCGCCCGCGCGTCTCAGACCGCGCCCAGCACCCCCGCCAGACCCCGCAGGAGCCGCAGCGCCTCGACGGTGCGCCGGCCCGACCCCTCGCCCTCGCCCGAGTGCGCGAACAGGCCCGTGATGGTCACGCGGGCGTCCCGGTGCCCGGCCCGGCTCAACGCGCGCCCCGCCCGCAGCGTCTCCGTGTACGGGATCAGCGCGTCCCCCGAGCCGTGCAGCAGACGCACAGGGGTCCGGAGCGCTTCGATGTGGTGGCGGGGCTCCAGGCCCACCGCGTCCGCCCGGATGGCCTCCGCCAGCCCGTGGGCCAGCGGGGCGGCCTGCTCCTGCGTGGGGTCGCCCCCGCCCGCCGGTGCGAACACGTCCCAGACCGGCCTCAACTCCGCGGGCAGACCGGCGCGCAGCGCGTCCTTCACGGGGTCGTGCGCGGGGTCCCAGGACTCGATCTGCCGCTCTCCCGCGGCCACGGCCAGCGTGTGCAGCGCCTCTGCCAACGGACCGGCGCGCTCGTAGCCGGGCACGGCCGTCAGGTAGTTGGCGCCCACGACCCAGCGGCCGTAGGGATCGGGACGGCGGTGCAGCGGACGGCCCTCCCAGGCGTGGTGGCCCGTGAACAGGAAGCGCAGCGTGGCGTCCAGGTCGAAGAAGCCCCCGAAGCCGGCCACGCAGCCGAGCGTGCCCTCCACGGCGGGATCGGTGGCCGCCAGCAGCGCCTGGGGTGCCCCGAACGAGAAGCCGAGCAGGCCCGCGGGGCCCTCCGTCTCCGGCCGCCCGGCCACGGCGAGCACGGAGGACCGGATGATCGGCTGGGCCTCCCGGGGCGCCAGGCGGAGCTCCCGCCACTCGGGCACCTCGGGGCAGAGCACCACGGCCGGGCTGGACGCGAGCGCGCGACAGAAGCGGAGCAGGGAGGGGTGGGCGCGACCCGGGCGGGTCAGGCCGTGCAGCACCACCCAGCCGGGCAGGGGGCCGCGCGGCCGGGCGGGCACGAACAGCGTGGCCGGGACCGAGCGCGGCCCCGCCGCCACGGTGATCTCGTCCTCCCGCAGCGGGATGGGGTTCCCCGCCCAGGCGCGGCTGTAGCGCATCGCGCGTCGATAACCCGACAGCATGGCGCCGAACCTGGCGGGGGGCCCGGGGCGCCGCCAGGGACGGGGCGGGCGGCCACCCGTGGACCGGAACGCCCGGCACGCGGGATGTCGGAAGGCACTCCGACGCGCCGGGCGCGGCGCGCGCGCGAGCGCCCCGCCGCCTTGCGCGCGGCGGACCTCGGGGGGACTATCCGGGGTTTTCCGTCTGACCTCTCAACCCGGAGCCGATGCCATGCGGGCCACGCACGTCCTCGCCCTCGTCACGGTGCTGGCCGGATGCCAGGCCGAAGCCCAGTCGCCGCCCGCGCAGCAATCCGCCTGCGAGGCGCGCGAGTCCATCAACCCGAGCAGCTCGCTGCCGTACAGCCAGGCCGTGCGCGCGGGTGGGGCCATCTACTTCGCGGGCAAGGTCGGCGCCACCCAGGAGACGCGGGCCATGACGGAGGGCCGCATCCAGGCCGAGACCCGCAACGTCATGGAGAGCTTCAAGACGCTCTTCGAGGAGATCGGGGTCGGCTTCGAGGACGTGGTGATGGGCAACGTCTACCTGACGGACATCGACGACTACGCCGGGATGAACGAGGTCTACGGCGAGTACTTCCCGAGCGATCCGCCGGCGCGCGTCGCGCTGGCCGTCAACCAGATCCCGGCCCAGGGCATCGTCGAGATCGCCTTCATCGCGGCCTGCCGGTAGGCATTCCGCCCGCTTCTCCCCGAGCCTTCGACGGATGACCGATTCCCGGCCTCCCTACGGGTCCGCGGCGCTCATGGCGCTCGCGGTCCTGGTGCTCTACGTCGTGACGCTGGCACCCACCACCGCCTTCTGGGACACCAGCGAGTACATCGCGACCGGGTACATCCTCGGCATCCCGCACCCGCCCGGGAATCCGCTGTTCGTCATGCTGGCCCGCACCTGGGCCTTGTTGCTGGCGCCCACCGGCCTCAGCCCGGCGGTGCGCATCAACCTGTTCGCCGCCGTGACCAGCGCCGCGTCCGCCGGGCTGTGGTTCCTGGTGGCGCACCGGCTGTTGCTCCCCGTCCTGCGCGACGACCGGCGCGCGAAGCTGGGTGCCGTGGCCGCGGCCGTGCTGTCCGCCACCGCGTACACGGTCTGGAACCAGTCCAACGTCAACGAGAAGGTCTACACCGTCTCGACGTTGATCATCGCCTGGGTGACGTGGCTGGCGCTGCGCTGGCACGACCGGCGCTCCGAGCCCGGCAGCGAGCGCTACCTGGTCGGGATCCTGTACCTGCTGGTGCTGGGCTCCACCAACCACATGATGTCGGTCCTGCCGCTCCCGGCCGGGCTGCTGCTGATCGCGCTCACCATGCCGGCGGTCCTGACCCGGCCGCTGTTCTGGGCGCGCGCGCTGCCCGCGGTGGTCCTGGCGCTGTCGGTGAACTTCTTCCTGCCCATCCGCTCCGCGCAGGATCCGATCATCAACGAGGGCGAGCCCTCCTGCGAGAGCGTGGCCGGCGCGGCCGTGGCCGTCTACACGAACGGCAAGGCCGGGTGTCCCGCGCTGGCCGACAACCTGCAGCGCGTGCAGTACGCCAAGCCGCCCATCAGCCAGCGCAACGCGCCGTTCTCGCACCAGCTCCTCAACTACTTCCAGTACTTCGACTGGCAGTGGGCGCGCGGACTGGACGCGTCGGATCTCCCCGGCAGCCGCCGCCTGCCCGTGACGTTGCTCATGCTCGTGCTCGGCGGCTTCGGGCTGTGGACGTTGTGGCGCGCCGACCGGCGCCTGTTCGCGTACATGGCCACGCTGACCGGGACGCTCACGGTCGCGCTGGTCTTCTACCTGAACTTCAAGTTCGGGTATTCGCTCGCGCCCGAGGTGACGGATCTCAACCTGCACGAGGTCCGCGAGCGCGACTACTTCTTCGTCGCGAGCTTCTCGTTGTGGGGCGTGCTGGTGGGGCTGGGTCTGTCCGGCGTGTGGCGTCTGCTGGGCGAGCGACGCTCCACGGGTCCCGCCTCCTGGGCCGCGGCACCCGTCCTGGTGGTGGCCGTGCTGCCCCTCGTCATGAACTGGACGTGGGCCAGCCGCGCAGGAGACTACGCCGCCCGTGACTGGGCGCACGACCTGCTGATGTCCGTGGAGCCGTATGGCGTGCTCTTCACCAACGGGGACAACGACACGTTCCCGCTCTGGTACGCCCAGGAGGTGGAGGGCATCCGCAAGGACGTCACCGTGGTGGTGGTGCAGTACCTGTTCACGTCGTGGTATCCGAAGCAGCTCCAGCGGCATTCCGCGCCCGCGCGCCAGCGTGCCTTCGAGCCCGGCGCCGCGGACGGCGTCTACGACGCATCCGCCGTGGCTCTGCCGGATGCACCGATCCTGTCGCTCCCGCCGGAGGACATGGACCGCGTGCAGGGAGGCCCGGTGCCCCAGAACTTCGTCATGGGGCTGGGCCCGGTCGCCGTCTCCTACGAGGCCGGGACGTTCCTCAATCGCGGACAGCTCCTGTCGCTGTTCATCATCCGCGACAGCCTGGGCAAGCGACCCATCTACTTCGCATCCTCCGCCGGCCTGATGGGACAGCTGGGGCTGGACCAGTGGGCCGTGCGCCACGGGCTCGCGGTCAAGCTGGATCCGCGCCGGCCGGACGCGGACCCCGAGCCCGACCTGGTGGAGCTTCCCCCGCAGATGGGCGGGGGACGCGTCAACGTTCCCGCGTCGCTGCGCCTCGCCGAGGACGTACTCTCCGCACGCAGCCTGGGCGACCGCGAGCTGTGGCAGGACCGGGCCACGCTCAACATCCCGCTGCAGTACTACATCTTCTACGCGCAGCTCGCCGAAGGTGCCGCGCGCGCCGGGCTTCCGGAGGCGCAGGTGGAAGCGTTGCGCGAGAAGGGGGATGCGTTCCTCAGCACGTGGGAGACCGGGCGCAACCGCATCGGCGCCGGCGGGGGCTGACGCCCCTCCCGGAACCCCCCGCACCGGGACGGGGTCGTGGAGGCATGGACGCGCACCCCACGGACCTGACGCCGGACGAGCTGGCGCGGTATGCCCGTCACCTGGTCCTCCCCGAGATCGGACGGGCGGGGCAACGCGCGCTCAAGGACGCGCGCGTCCTCCTGGTCGGCGCCGGTGGCCTGGGCTCTCCGGCGGCGATGTACCTCGCGGCCGCGGGCGTGGGCACGCTCGGACTCGTGGACTTCGACGTCGTCGACGCCACCAACCTGCAGCGCCAGATCCTGCACGGCACCTCCGACATCGGGCGCGCCAAGCTCGCCTCGGCCAGCGACCGGCTGGCGGACCTGAATCCCCACGTGCGCGTCGAGCGGCACGAGGCCCGCCTGAGCAGCGCCAACGCGCTGGAGATCCTCGACGGGTACGACCTGGTGCTGGACGGCACCGACAACTTCCCCACGCGCTATCTCGTCAACGACGCGTGCGTGCTGCTCGGGATCCCCAACGTCTACGGAGCCATCCTGCGCTGGGAGGGGCAGGCGTCGCTGTTCGCCGCACCGGGCGGGCCGTGCTACCGCTGCCTGTTCCGTGAGCCCCCGCCGGCCGGGCTCGTCCCCAACTGCGCCGAGGCCGGCGTGGTGGGCGTGCTGCCCGGTATCGTGGGCTCCATCCAGGCGCTCGAGGCCATCAAGTGGATCGTGGGGGCGGGGGAGAGCCTCGTGGGTCGGTTGCTCCTGTTCGATGCGGTCGGTCTGCGCTTCCGCGAGATCGCCTTGCAGCGCGATCCCGACTGTCCCGTCTGCGGCGATGCGCCCACCGTCACCGCGCTGATCGACTACGAGCGCTTCTGTGGCGTGAGCAGCGACGTGCCGGGTGTGGACGTGGACGCGCTGCGCGCGGAGCTGGATGCCGGAGCCACGCCGCTCCTGCTGGACGTGCGCGAAGCCTTCGAGTGGGAGGCGGGCCACCTCGGCCATCTGGGCGCGCGCTGGATCCCGCTCGGCGAGCTGGAGGCGCGGGCCGGGGAGCTGCCCGTGGACCGCCCGCTGGTGGTGTACTGCGCCAGCGGAGTGAGGAGCGCGCAGGCCGTGGAGATGCTGCGGGCCCGCGGCTACCACGACGCGCGCAACCTGGAGGGCGGCTACCGCGCCTGGACGCTGCGGCACGGCGCAACGCCGGCCACGCCATGAGCGCGCTCCCCCGCGTGGTGATCGTTGGGGGTGGCTTCGGGGGCATCGAGGCGGCGCGCGGGCTGGCCGGCGCGCCGCTGCACGTCACGCTGCTCGACCGACACGCGTACCACACGTTCTATCCGCTGCTCTACCAGGTGGGCGCCGCCGAGCTGGGGCCCACGTCCATCGCGCATCCCATCCGCTCGATCCTGCGGGGGACCGGCGTGCAGTTCTGCCAGGGTGCGCTGCAGCACGTGGACCTGGAGCGGCGCCTCCTCACCACGTCCACCGGCACGCTGGCGTACGATCGCCTCGTGCTCGCGGCCGGCAGCGTGGCCCACTTCTTCGGCGTCGAGGGCGCGCGCGAGCACGCCTTCCCGCTCCGCACCATGCCGGAGGCGATCCGCCTGCGCGCGCACATCCTCGATTGCTTCGAGCGGGCCTCGCGCTCCACCGACCACGCGGAGCGCCGTCGCCTGCTGACGTTCGCGATCGTCGGCGGTGGCCCCACGGGCGTCGAGTACGCGGGCGCGCTGGCGGAGCTGGTGTTCGGACCGCTCCACCCCGACTACCCGGAGATCCCGCTGCGCGAGCCGCGCGTGCTGCTGCTCGAGGGTGCGTCGCGCCTGCTGCTGGCCATGCCGGAGCGGCTGGCGCACTACGCCGACGAGCGCCTGCGCGACCGCGGGGTGGACGTGCGCTTCGGCGCGGTCGTGGACCGCGTGACGGCGGACTGCGTCCGCCTGAAGAGCGGGACGGAGCTGGACACCGCCACCGTGATCTGGACGGCGGGTGTGGCCGGCGACCCCGCGGCGCCCACCTGGGGACTGCCGGTGGCCCGGGGAGGCCGCGTGCCGGTGGAGCCCACCCTGCAGGTCCCGGGGCATCCGGAGGTGTACGTGGTGGGCGACCTGGCCTGGTTGGAGCAGGACGGGCAGCCGCTCGCCCAGGTGGCCCAGGTGGCCCTGCAGCAGGGCGCGCACGCCGCCCGCAACCTCCTCGCCGAACAGGGCGGGCGGCCGCTCACGCCGTTCCGGTACCGGGACTACGGCATGATGGCCGTGATCGGCCGCAACGCCGCCGTGGCGGAGCTGGGGGGCGCCACCTTCACGGGCTTCGTGGCCTGGGTGATGTGGCTCGTCATCCACCTGGCCAAGCTCATCGGCTTCCGCAACCGCGCCCTGGTGCTGCTCAACTGGGGCTGGAACTACCTGTCGTTCCCGCGATCGGTGCGCCTGGTGGTGCCGGGCGCGGGGGAACGCGAACGGCCGGAGCGGTAGTCCGCCCCGGCCGTCCCCCGCGCGGCCGACCGGGCCGCGCCGTCTCCTTCCGTGCCTACCAGCGCGCCAGCGAGACGATCCCCTCCAGCACGTTCTCGGTCTGGGGCAGGATGACCTCCTCCACCTGGGGCGCATAGGCCACCCAGGTGTCCAGGGAGGCGATGCGTCGGACCGGCGCGTCCAACCACGGGAACAGCTCGTCCGCCATGCGGGCGGCGATCTCGGACCCGATGCCCCACGAGAGCGAATCCTCGTGGACGATCAGCGCGCGGTTGGTCTTCTTCACCGAGGCGGCGATGGTCTCCATGTCGAACGGCTGCAGCGTGCGCAGGTCGATCACCTCGACGTCGATGCCGTGCTGGTCGGCCGCCTGACGGGCCGCGTCCAGCGAGCGCTTCACGAGGGCCCCGCAGGTCACGAGCGTCAGGTGCTCGCCCGGACGCACCACCTTGGCCTTCCCGAACGGGATCATGAAGTCCGGCCCGGGATTGACGCCCTTGTTGTAGACCTGGCGGTAGAGGTGCTTGTGCTCCAGGAACAGCACCGGGTCCTCGCAGCGGATGGCCGTGCGCAGCAGCCCGTTCGCGTCCACCGCGTTGGAGGGCAGCACCACGCGCAGGCCGGGCGTGTGCGTGAACAGCGTCTCGCCGGTCTGCGAATGGTAGATGGCGCCACCCTTGAGGTACCCGCCGTACGTGACGCGGATGACGACCGGCGAGCTGTAGGTGCCGTTGGAACGGTAGCGCATGGTGGCCAGCTCGTTCCGGATCTGCATCATGGCCGGCCAGATGTAGTCGAAGAACTGGATCTCGACGACCGGCTTGAGGCCACGCAGCGCCATCCCGATGGCGCGTCCCACGATGTTCGCTTCGGCCAGCGGGGTGTTGAACACCCGCTCCCCCCCGAACTGCGCCTGCAGCCCGTGGGTGACCTTGAACACGCCGCCCTTCCCCTTCACCTCGCGTAGCGCCTCCTCGCGCGAGGCATCGGCCACGTCCTCGCCGAAGACCACGATGCGGGGATCGCGCTCCATCTCCGAGCGCATGCATGCGTTCAGCAGGTCCACCACGGTCAGCTCGCGGCCTTCCGGGTCCCACTGCGGGCTGTCCTCGGTGTCGAAGTCCGGACCGGTGGGGTCCACGTCCTCGGAGAAGAGATGGCGGGTGGCGGTGTCCACGGAGGGCTGGGGACGCGCGCAGGCCTGATCGGCTGCATCCGCGACCTGCTTCTCCACGTCGGCCTCGAGCGCGTCGAGCTGCTCGGCCGTCGCGAACCCCTCGGCGAGGATCAGCTCGCGCGCCCGGAAGAGCGGATCGCGACGCGACTGGCGCTCGCGCTCCTCTTCGGTGCGGTACATGCGCTCGTCGTCCGACATGGAATGCGAGTACGGCCGCACCACGTGCGCGTGGACCAGCGCGGGACCGCGCCCGGAGCGACAGTAGCGCACCGCGCTGCCCGTCACCTCGTAGCTGTCCAGCAGGTCGCAGCCGTCGCACTCCAGGATGTACAGGTTGGGGAAGCCCTGCACGAGACGGGAGATGCTCCCGCCGGCGGTCTGCACCTCCACGGGAACGGAGATGGCGTACTCGTTGTCCTCGATGAGGAAGAGGACGGGGAGCTTCAGGTTGCAGGCCGTGTTCATGGCCTCCCAGAACTCACCCTCGGACGTGGTGCCGTCCCCGGCGCTGACCACCACGATCTCGTCGTCGTGCCGCGGGCCCATGGCTCCCGACAGCCCGCCGTGGCGCTTGCCGCGCCAGCCGGCCTCGGCCGAGCCCACCGCCTGCAGGAACTGCGTGCCGGTGGGGGAGGACGTGTTCGCGAGGTTGAGGCGGTGATCCCCGTAGTGGCCGGGCATCTGGCGGCCGCCGCTGGCGGGGTCGTCCTCGGCGCCCACCGCCTGCAGGAAGTGGTCGTAGGGGGTCTGGCCCAGACGAAGGCTCAGGGCCCGGTCCCGGTAGTAGAGGAAGAACCAGTCGTGCGCCGGCTTGAGGTGCTCGGCCAGGGCCACCTGGACGGCCTCGTGCCCGGCCCCGGAGATCTGGAAGAAGATCTTGTTCTGGCGCTTCAGGGAGATCTCACGGTCGTCGACCCGCCGGGCCGTGACCATCGTGCGATACAGCTCGAGGATGCGCTCCGGGGAGAGGCCGCGGAGGTCCCGGCCGGTGCCCAGCTCGTCGGCGGTCGTCGACATCCACACTCCTGGGTGGCCCGTGGCCAGGCGGTGGCCGGCGGGTTCCCGATCAGACGTTCATGCGCGAGGAATCCAACGGGATCGGGCCCCTGTCCGGCCCCTCGGGGGCCCGACGGAGGTCCGCTGGAAACTACCCCGAGGGCCGGGGAAGGCCAACCCGGTCCAGCTCGTCCCCGAGGGACTCCGCGTCCGGCAACGGGGCGGAGCAGGTCCGGTGCCAGCAGACCCAGGCGCGGGCCTCGCCCTCGGGTGCGCCGCGCTCCGCGAGCAGGGGGCTCTCGTCGAGACCGGGGCCGGCCAGCACCAGGCCCGGGGTGATCCGGGCGGCCAGCGTCCGGTGCAGGGTCGCCACCGCGTCCGGGGCTCCCACGAGCGCGACCTCCAGGGGGCCGGAGCGCAGGCGGGCCTCCACGCCCAGCAGGTGGCCGAAGGCCAGGGGATGCCGGTCCGCCATGGGGCGGGCGGCGTCCACCAGGCGGCGCGCGCGCTCCGTCCAGTCGTCCCGGCCGAAGAGTGGCCCCAGGCGCGCCAGCAGCTCGGCCGCCAGGGCGTTGCCGCTGGGGAGCGCGCCGTCCGACAGGTCGCGGGGCCGCACGATGAGCGCCTCGCCATCGGCGGGCGTGTCGTGCAGGAGCGGCTCGCCGGCGTCCCCGAACCGCTCCAGGAGGGCCTCGGCCAACGTGGCCGCCTCCCGCGCCCACACGGGATCGAGCGTGGCCTCGTAGAGGGAGAGGAGGCCGTTGCCCAGGGCGGCGTGATCCGACAGGAACGAGCCCTCGCCGCGCCGGCCGTCCCGCCACGCGTGCAGCAGACGGCCGTCCACACGCAGCGTGTCCAGGAGGAAGCGGGCGGCGCGCGCGGCCGCCGTCACGTAGGCGGGCCGCTCCAGCCGCCAGCCCACCTCGGCCAGGGCCCGGACGGTGAGCCCGCTCCAGTCGGTGAGCACCTTGTCGTCGCGGAGCGGCTCGGGACGCGCGGCCCGCGCCTCGAGCAGGCGCGCGCGCGCGGACGCCAGGGTGGCGGCCATACGGGCGGGCTCCATCCCGGCCGAACGCGCGAGCGCGTCCGGGTCGTGCGGGAGGTGCAGGATGTTGACGCCCTCCCAGTTGCCCACGGCGGAGACGTCGTAGGCCCGCTTGAACAGGGAGGCGTCCTCGCCCAGGACGGCGTCCACCTCGGCCTCGGTCCAGACGTAGTGGCGGCCCTCCTCGCCTTCGGAGTCGGCGTCGCGCGCGCAGTAGAAGCCCCCGCCCGCATCCGTCAGGTCCGCGAGGACGTAGTCGAGCGTCTCCAGCGCCACCGCCCGCAGGTCGGGTGCGTCCTCGGCCAGTCCGGCGCGCATGAAGGTGCGCGCCAGCTGCGCGTTGTCGTAGAGCATCTTCTCGAAGTGCGGCACCAGCCAACGGGCATCCACGGAGTAGCGGTGGAAGCCGCCCGCCAGGTGATCGCGGATGCCGCCCCGGGCCATCGCGCGCAGCGTGTGCGTCACCATGCGGCCGGCCTGCGCATCGCCCGTGGCGATCCGCCAATCCAGCAGCAGGTCCAGGAGCGCGGGCTGCGGGAACTTGGGCGCGCCCCCGAACCCTCCGTGCGTGGGATCGAAGGCGCTCCGCAGCCGCACCACGGCGGCCTGCACGGGATCGCCCGCCGGGGCTGGTCCACCGGGCTCGGTGTGGCCGGAACGCGCGATCAGGTCGCGCAGCTCGTCCGCATGCGTCACCAGGTCGCTCCGCCGGGTGCGCCAGGCGTCCATCACGGCGCGCAGCACCTCCCGGAAGGCGGGCATGCCGTGCCGCGGCTCGGGCGGGAAATAGGTGCCGCCGTAGAAGGGCCGCCCGTCGGGCGTCAGGAACACCGTGAGCGGCCAGCCCCCGCGCCCGGTCAGCATCTGCACGGCCGTCATGTAGATGTGGTCGACGTCGGGCCGCTCCTCCCGGTCCACCTTCACGCACACGAAGCCGGAGTTCATGAGCGCCGCCGTCCCCGGGTCGGAGAAGGACTCGTGCTCCATGACGTGGCACCAGTGGCAGGCCGCGTATCCGATCGACAGCAGCAGCGGCCGCTCGCTCGCGCGAGCCTGCTCGAAGGCTTCCTCGCCCCAGGGATACCAGTCGACCGGATTGCCGGCGTGCTGGAGGAGGTAGGGGCTGGCCTGGTCGGCGAGGCGATTGGGCATGGGCGGTCGCGGCGTCAGGCCGCGTCGGGGTCGCCCACGTCCGCCAGACGGGCGCCCGTGGCGATGGCGCGCGCGAGGCGTTTCGCGTACTGCTCGCTGGCCTCTTCGAGCTCCCGACCGCGGATGCGGGTGATGGGGAGGCGTCGTCCGTCGGCGCACACGAGGGAGATGAAGGCGCGCGGCCCCAGGTCGGACGGGCGTCCGTCCTCCGGCAGCGCCGCCACCGCCACCCGCACGTCGCCGCCCTGCAGGGACGCCACGACGTCGTCCAGGCGGTCCAGCGGCATCCGGCAGATCCCGAGGATCGTGGGGGACCCACGCACCATCACCGCGACATCGACCGCCGCCGCCTGGGTGGCCCGGCCGCTGTCGATGGCGTGGATCGAATAGAGGACGGGAAACCGCCCCGTGAGGAACACCGGCACGCGCACCATGGGCCCCGAACGTGTCCGACCCGCGGGGCCTCGCGCAACCGCTTGACGGGCCGGCCCCCGGCCGCCCCGGGCTCGCCCGCTGGACCTCGCGTGCGACCCCCGCTAGCGTGCCGGCACCGAAACGGCCGCGCCCCCTCCGACCGCACCGCATGATCGGCCTCTATCTCCGGCTCCTGCTGCGCCATCCCACCCTGCTGCCGGTCGCGATCCGGGTCGGCTGGCGGATCCGGCGTCGCGACTGGTATCGCCGGTTCCCCTTCCTGCCGCTCCCGTCGGCACGCTACCTGCGCTGGAGGACGGAAACCGCGTCCGGCCGGGAGGACACGCCCCCCACGCCGCACGAGCTCAGGCGCTATCTGCTCTGGGCCAAAGGGTTTAGGAGAGACGGCTGACCGGAGGGGCTCGTGGGCAAGTTGTTCCTGTTCGCGCTGATCGCGTTCTGCGGGGCCCTGTGGTATCCGGGCACGCGGCCGCGGGTCGTCGAAGCCATCGAGCCGGCGCTGAATCCGATCCACGCGTACTCGACCGAGAACGAGATGGAGCGGATCGCGATCGAGCTGCTGGGCTACGACCGGACGTACTACCGCCTCCCCACCGATTCCCGCGGATTCGGGGAGTGGCTGGACGGCCGCTTCACGGAGGAATCCGGGCTGGACAGTTGGGGTACGCCGTACGCGCTCCGGGTCTGGGACGACTCCTTCGCCATCCTGTCGGGGGGAGCCGATCGCGAGATGGGGACCCCCGACGACCTGCGCTGGTTGCAGGACCGGAGACGGTAGGCACCGCGTCCAGGACGGGGCGGCGCCGGACCCTACATGCCGGTGGACGCCCTCGTTGGACGCACTGACCACAGCGCTGCTCGACCTCCTGCCCCGGGTGGGGCCGGCCCTGCTGTTCGTGCTGGCCCTCCTCGAGACCTGCTTCGTCACGGGGCTGGTCGTCCCGGCCGGGGTGGCCCTCCTGTTGGCCTCCGCGCTGGCCGCGGCCGGCACGCTCTCGCTGCCCGTCGTGGTGGCCTCGGCGTCGGCGGGCGCCCTCGCGGGGGACTCCATCGGCTTCTGGGTCGGGCGGCGCGTCGGGGCCCGCTTCCTGGACTCGGACCGGGCCCTGGGTGGGCTGACCCCGGACCGCCGCCGCCGCATCGACCGCATCCTGGCCGGCGAGCCACTCGTCTCGGTGGCGCTGGCGCGGGTGGTCTCGTTCGTCCGCACCCTGATGCCGATGGCCGCCGGGGCCAGCCCGCTGGCCTACCGCCGCTTCCTGCTGTTCGACGTCCTGGGCGTGGTGGCCTGGGCGGCCCTCTACGTGGGCATCGGGTGGGTGGCGGGGGAGAGCTGGGAGACCCTCAACAACGCGCTCGGCCTGGTGGGGGTGGGCGTTTTCCTGCTCGCGATGGCCTGGCTGTGGCTGCGCCGCCGGCGCCGCCGCGGTGCCCCCCTGTCCGTCGCCCTCACCGGCAACGTGGCGGCCGGCAAGTCGAGCGTGGCGGAGGTGTGGCGTCAGGCGGGCGTGCCCCTGGTGAGCGCCGACGCCCTGGCGCGCGATGCCTCCGCGCCCGGTAGCGAGGGGCTGGCCGCGATCTCCGCCGCCTTCGGCCCCGAGGCCATCGCGGCCGACGGTTCCTTGGACCGCGGGTGGATGCGCGACCGCGTGTTCCGCGATCCCGAGGCGCGCGCCCGGCTCGAAGGGATCCTGCACCCGCGCATCCAGACGCTGCGCGAGCGGTGGGTGGAGCGGCAGCGGCGCGCCGGTGCGCGGTGGGTGGCGGCGGAGATCCCGCTCCTGTTCGAGGCCGGCCTGGAGGACCAGTTCGACGTGGTCGTGCTGGTCGATGCCCCCGTGGCGGAGCGCCGCCGGCGCCTGATCGACGAGCGCGGTCTGGACCCCGCGGAGGCGGACCGGGTCATTGCCGCGCAGATGGACCCTCTGCTCAAGCGATCGAGGAGCGACTACGTGATCGACAACGACGGAGACCGGGCCCACCTGCGGGAACGCGCTGCGGAGGTCCTCGAGCGCGTGCGGAAGCGATCGTGAGCGAGCGGCTGCGGATCGACCTGCACCTGCATACCCGCGGTTCCTTCGACTGTCTCTCGGATCCCGAAGACGTGCTGGCCCGCGCCCGCGCCCGCGGGGTGGAGCGCATCGCCATCACCGACCACAACGCGATCGACGTCGCCCTGGAGATGGCGGCGCGCCATCCGGATCGCGTCATCCCCGGCGAGGAGGTCAAGACGGCGGAGGGAATCGACGTCATCGGCCTCTACCTGAGCGAGCTGATCCCCAAGGGGACACCCGCGCGGGAGACGTGCGAGCGCATCCGGGCGCAGGGCGGGATCGCCTACCTCCCGCATCCGTTCGCACGCGGGAAGGGTGGCGGCGGTCAGCTGGTGGAGCCGCTGGTGCCGTGGCTGGACGTGATCGAGGTGTTCAACGGTCGGCTCCGCCCGCCGGAGCTGAACGACCGGGCGGAGCAGGTGGCGGAGCGCCACCGACTCCTGCGTGGTGCAGGGTCGGACGCGCACACGCTCGGTGAGGTCGCGGCGTGTTGGGTCGAGGTGCCCGCACACCTCAACCGGCCCTCGGAGCTGCTTGACGCGCTGGCGCGCGCCGAACCCCACGGGGTCACGTCCCACCCGGTGGTGCACGTGGCGTCCACCTGGGCCAAGGTCCGCAAGGCGCTCCCGTTCTGACGGTCCCGTCCGCGGAACCCGGGAGCCCCGGACGGGGTCCTCAAGGCGCAGAGCCCGCCCCTGGGGCTCTGCCCGCAGGCAGCCACGACGTGCAGGGAGAGGGGAGGGGTGGGATCCGGTGCCGTACCGGACTCCGTCGGAACGTCTTCCGGCGATCGAGCAGGTTCTCCACAGCGTGCGCAACGCGTCGCGCGTCGTGCTCACCACGCACGTCAATGCGGATGGGGACGGCGCGGGAGCGGAGGCGGCCGTGCTGCGCTGGGTGCGCGCACGGGGCGCCGAGTGCTGGATCATCAATCCCACGCGCTTCCCCGACACCTTCTCGTTCCTGTTGCCCGACTCCGGGGCCTTCCTGGACGCGGGTAGCGCACGGGCCACGGAGGTCGCCGCTTCGGCGGACCGCGTCATCGTCCTGGACACGGGAGAGGCGCCGCGCATCGGCCGGGTCAAGAGCATGACCGACCACGTGCCCAAGACCGTGGTGGATCACCACCTTCCCGGGGACGCACCCATCACCGGGGTCGCACTGCGCGACGCCGGCGCCTGCGCCACGGGTGAGCTCGTGTACGACCTCCTCCTGGCGGACGGGGCCGACATCACCCGTCCCATCGCCGAGGCCGTCTACGTGGCGGTCATGACCGACACGGGCTCGTTCCGCTTCAGCAACGCCACACCGTCCGCGCACATCATCGCCGCCGAGCTGATCGAACGGGGGGTCCACCCCGAGGAGATCTACGAGCGCGTGTACGGCACGTCGTCCCTGGATCGCTACCGGCTCCTTTCGTCCTCGCTGGCCGAGCTGGACGTGGACGAGGACGCCGGGGTGGCCTGGATGACCGTGCCGGCCGAGGCCTTCGACACCTGGTCGGTCACGCCCGAGGACCTCGACGGCTTCGTGGACTACCCGCGCTCGGTGCGTGGGGCCGAGATCGGTCTGCTGTTCCGGAGCACGGCGAGCGGCGACACCAAGATCTCGTTCCGCTCCCGCGGCCGGGTGGACGTCAACGCCCTGGCCCGGCAGTTCGGCGGGGGCGGGCACGCCAAGGCGTCGGGCGCGTTGGTGCGGGCGCCGGTGGAGGAGGTGCGCGATCAGGTCCTCGACGCCGCGCGGCGGGCCGTCCGGCGGGCACGCGGCGACCGGGGCGCGGCGGATACGCGAAAGTCGTAGATTACCGGGATGAGAGAGTCTGTCACGCCATCGTCCGATCCGGGCGTGCCGGAGGCGCTGCCCCGCACCCTGGTGACCCTCCGGGACCGCCTGGGTGCAGGGGTTCTCGACCGCCTCTGGATCTTCCCGCCGCTGATCCGCGGGCGTCGGGAGCGGGGGCTGCTGGTCGCCACGCAGTTCACGGAGGGAGACGAGGACCGGCGCCTGCTGCTGACCGTCACCTACCAGGCCGAGCGCACCGGCAAGGGCCTCACGCTCGAGTCGCAGGTCATCGAGGAGGGCGTCTCGCCCGACGACCGCGTCCCGCACGTGATCGAAGGCGTCGTGTCCCGCTCGCAGCTGAACCTGGGCCCGCCCCGCGAGATCCTCCTGGAGGGGGACGAGGAGCGCTACCAGGAGCTGTTGTCGGAATACGACGCGCAGCTGTTCGAGGAGGTCGCTCCGTGAGCAACCCGGCCCGCGTCGCACCGTTCGTCCGCATCTTCAGCCGCTACCTGCGCGACCGGGGCCTGCCCGTCACCCAGCAGCGGGAGGCCATCGCACAGGTCATCTTCTCGTCCGAGGAGCACCTGTCGGTGGAGGAGATCGAGCGGCGGTTGCGGGACCGGGGCGAACGCATCGGCAAGGCCACCGTCTACCGCACGCTCGACCTGCTCGTGAAGAGCAAGCTGGTGGCCGAGCACGACTTCGGCGAAGGCTTCAAGCGCTACGAGCACCGGTTGTCGGCCGAGCCCGAGCACGAGCATCTCATCTGCCTCGGGTGTGGCGACGTGCAGGAGTTCCAGAGCCGCGAGCTCACCCGTATCGAACAGAGCCTGCAAGCCGAGTTCGGATTCCGGCCCACCCGGCACCGCCTCGAGATCTACGGCGTGTGCGCGGAGTGCCACCAGGCCGGGGTCGAGCTGCCCAACGAAGGACTCACCTGTCCGGTCGACGCGCTCTGAAGCGTGCCCAACCGGCCCTCGCACACCCAGGATGGGAGAAGGAGCGTGACCGGGCCCTTCGGTGACGCACGTCTGCAGGATCTGCCGTTCGAGTTGCCCCACCGCTTCCTCGGCCTGGACGACGCGGCCGGCGACTTCGACGCCGCGGGCGCCGTCGTGCTGCCCGTACCGTACGAGTCGACCACGTCGTTCGGCGGGGGGACGCGGCGCGGGCCGCACGCGATCATCGAGGCGTCCCGGTACGTGGAGACCTACGACCAGGAGCTCGACTGCGAGCCGTGCGCGCTGGGCGTGCATACGCTGCCCGCGCTGGAGCTGACGCGCGCCGGCGCGGCGTCCGCGATGGAGGAGCTGGAGGAGGCCTACGGGCGCGTCCTCGAGGCGGTGGGCTCGCGCTTCCTGCTGATGCTGGGGGGCGAGCACTCCATCTCCGCCCCGGCCATCCGGGCGGTGGCCCGCGCAGCGGGGCAGCGCATCCAGGTGCTGCAGTTCGACGCCCACGCCGACCTGCGTGCGGAGTACGAGGGATCGCCCGCCAGCCACGCCTCCGCCATGGCGCGCGTGCTGGATCACGCCGACGTGCTGGCCGTGGGCATCCGTGGCGTCAGCACGGAGGAGATCGAGGTCAGCCGTGCCCATGCCGGCTCGCACCTGATCTTCGCCGACGACATGTGGCAGGACGACACCTGGATGGACCGGGCGCTCGAGCGGCTCGGGGATCCGGTCTACATCACCTTCGACGTGGATTACTTCGACCCGGCGCTCGTGCCGTCCACCGGCACACCCGAGCCCGGGGGCGGCGACTGGTACCGCACGCTGCACTTCCTGCGGCGCGTGTTCCAGGAGCGCACGGTGCTGGCCGCCGACATCGTGGAGCTGGCGCCCATCCCGGGCCTGCACGCGCCCGACTTCCTGGTCGCGAAGCTCGCCTACAAGTTCCTGGCCTACCGCTACGAGCGGGTGCGGGGCGGCTGACGCCGCCCGCGCTCCCCGCCGCCCCCGACCCAGGGAGGGCACACGGCCGATGACGACCGAGTCCGCGCCCGACCCGAACGGCTTCGAGGCCGAGCGGTCTCCGTCGGTGCTCATGGGGGCACCCGGCGAGGCCATCCGGCGGGCCATGGAGCGGGCCACGGGCGCGCGACTCACGCTCGGGAACCGCGTCTCGCTGCAGTTCGATGGCCCGCTCACGTTCGACCTGTGGCTGGAGGCCATCCACAAGGCGCGCTCGTTCATCCACTTCGAGAACTACATCCTGCGCAACGATCCCGTGGGCCGACGCTTCCGCGACGCGCTCATCGAGCGGGCCGAGGCCGGGGTCGAGGTACGGGTGCTCTACGATTGGATGGGCTGCTGGGCCACGCCCCGACGCTACTGGCGCCCGTTCCACAAGGCCGGCGTGGAGGTGCGCGCATACAACCCGCCGTCCTTCGGCGACCCGTTCGGGCTGCTGCAGCGCGATCACCGCAAGCTCGTGTGCGTGGACGGCGAGGTCGCATTCATCGGTGGCTTTTGCGTGGGTCAGGAGTGGGCGGGGTCGGAGCTGGAGCCACCCTGGCGGGACACCGGCGTGGAGATGCGCGGACCGGCGGCCGCCGTCGCGGCCGGCGCCTTCGAGCAGATCTGGGCCCTGATGGGCGAGCCGGTGCCCGAACGCCTGATGCGCGACCCGGCGCTGGTGCCCCACGTGGGCGACACGCCGGTCTGGTTGATCGAAGGCGTTCCCTGGCGGACGCGCGTGTATCGCGCGGTGCAGCTCATCGCCGCCACGGCGCGCGAGCGCATCTGGATCACCGACCCCTACTTCGTGACGCCGCGCCCGGTGGCGGAAGGCCTGATGGCCGCCGCGCGCGACGGCGTGGACGTGCGCGTGCTGGTGCCGGCCCACAACAACTGGCCCTGGGTGGGCTCGCTCGTGCGCTCCGGCTACCGGACCCTCCTGGAGTCCGGCGTGCGCATCTTCGAGTGGCAGGGGCCCATGATCCACGCCAAGACGGCCGTCGCCGACGGGATCTGGTGCCGCGTGGGGTCGAGCAACCTGAACGCCGCCAGCCTGCTCGGGAACTGGGAGATCGACGCCGGCATCCTGGACGCGGACCTGGCGCGCGCGCTGGAGGCCCTCTTCCTGGCCGACCTGGCCAGCGCGGTGGAGATCGTGCTCCCGCGGCGGCGGGAGCCGACCACGCATCACCCCTCCGCCGAGCGGGCGCTGCAGCCGCGCACGTCCACGCTGGAGCCGCTCGACTTCCAGGACCGCCTGGACCGCTGGCGGCGCTCGGGCCCGGGCCAGGCGGGGACGGGGCTCGCGAGCCTGGTGCGCGCGGGCTCGGCCACGCTGGACGCGATCGCCGGCCGCCGCACATTGGATCGCGAGAACCGCACCGTGCTCATGACCACGGCGGCGGCGCTCGTCGTATTGGCCATCCTGGCCGCGCTGGCCCCGCATATCGCGGGGTGGGTGGTCGCGGCCCTGCTGGGTTGGGTCGGGGTGACGACGGGCCTGCGCGCGCTGCTGCAGGCCCGGCGTGCGCGCCGGGAGATCCTGGAGGACGTACGCGAGTGAACGAATCCGTCGGCGTGTTGGTGGCCTTCAGCGCGGGGATCCTGAGCTTCCTGTCGCCGTGCGTGCTGCCGCTGGTCCCGAGCTACCTGTCCTTCGTGACCGGGATGAGCCTGGAGGACCTGAAGGAGGGCGTGGACCGCCGGGCCACGCTCCTGCACTCCCTGCTCTTCGTGGCCGGCTTCACGCTCGTGTTCGTGCTGCTCGGGGCCAGCGCCTCGTTCCTGGGCCAGTTCTTCCGGGCCTACGAGGTGTGGGTGGCGCGGCTGGGTGGGGTGCTGCTCGTCGTGCTGGGGCTGCACCTCATGGGGATCTTCCGTCTCACCCCGCTCCTGCGCGAGAAGCGCCTGCACCTCGCGGAGCGCCCGGCTGGTGTGCTGGGCACGTTGGGCGTGGGCGCCGCGTTCGGGGCGGGCTGGACGCCCTGCATCGGGCCGGTCCTGGGGGGTGTGCTCACGCTGGCCGGGACGTCCGAGACGTTCTGGTCCGGGGTGGGGCTCCTGTTCGTGTACTCGGCGGGGCTGGCCGTCCCGTTCCTGCTGTCCGCCCTCGCGCTCGACCGCTTCCTCCAGGGCTTCCGCCGCTTCCGCGGCGTGCTGTCCTGGGTGGAGCGGCTGTCGGGCGCGCTCCTGGTGGTGCTGGGACTGCTTCTCCTCACGGGGACCTTCAGCGTCCTGTCCAACTACCTGGTGCGCCTCACGCCCGGGTGGTTGCTGGACCGGATCTGAGCCGACCGCCCGTGCAGGTCCAGACCTGTGCGCGCGCCGAGCGCGAGGCGGTGGTGGACACGCTGGTCTCCGCGTTCCGCGGCTATCCCGTGATGCGCTTCGTGTTGGGGGAGCGCGCCGACGACGCGTCCGACGCGCACCTGCGCGCGCTGGTCGGCTACTACGTGGACCGGCGCTTCCTCCAGGGGTGGCCGGTGCTGGCGCTGCGCGGTCCCGAGTCCATGCGCGCCGCCATCCTGGTGAGCGAGCCCGGTCCCTGGGACGAGGCCATCGCGCGCCGGGAGCTCGCCGCGCTGCGCGCCCTGATCGGCAACGCGGCGTTCGAGCGCATGCAGCGCTTCGAGGCGGCCAGCGATGCGAACGAGCCCGCCTCCCACCACCTCTTCGTGGGCATGGTGGGGGTGCGCCCGGAGTGGCAGGGACGGGGGTACGGCCTCGCCCTGCTGGACCACGTGCGGGAGCTGGCGCGCGCGGGCGGATACGACGGCGTGTGCCTGAGCACGGAGGATCCGGACAACCTGGCCTTCTATGCCCGGGCGGGTTTCGCCGTGGTCTCCGAGGCGCGCGTGGACACGCTCACCACGTGGTGCCTGTACCGGGACGCCCGCTGACGGCGCAGCCCGTCGGTCGCCCGGTCAGCCTGCGCGCGCCAACCCCGGATCCAGGTCCTCCTCCAGGAGCTGGCGTCGGTGCAGGCGCGCGTACGTGCCGCCCCGCGCGAGCAGGTCCGCGTGGGCACCGCGCTCCACGATCCGCCCGTCGTCCAGGACCAGGATCAGGTCCGCGTCCATCACCGCCGAGACCCGGTGGGAGATGATGAAGGAGATGCGGCCGGCCAGCACGTCCTTGAGGTCGGTGAGGATGCGCGCCTCCGTGTGCGTGTCCACGGCGCTCAGCGCGTCGTCGAGCACGAGGATGCGCGGATCGCGCGCCAGCGCGCGTGCGAGCGTGGCCCGCTGCTTCTGTCCGCCCGAGAGGTTGATGCCGCGCTCGCCCAGCGCGGTGTCGTAGCCGCGCGGGAAGTCGCGCACGGTCTCGTCCAGCTGCGCCACGCGCGCCGCGTCCTCCACGCGCGCCTCCGTGTCGGGCTGCCCGGCGTCCAGGCCCAGCGCCAGGTTGGCCCGGATGGACGTCGAGAACAGGAAGGCGTCCTGGGGCACGAAGCCGATCGCGTGTCGTAGCGCGTGCAGGTCGTAGCGCGGCAGCGGGATGCCGTTCAGCAGGATCTCCCCGTCCGTGGGGTCGTAGAGCCGGGGCAGCAGCGACACCAGCGTGCTCTTCCCGGAGCCCGTGGGGCCCACCACCGCGACGCGCATGCCGGGCTCGACGCGGAAGCTCACGTCGTCCAGCACGACCCGCTCGGTGTCGGGATAGCGGAAGCCCACGCCCCGGAACTCGAGCGTGAGCGGGCCGTCGGGCAGGGGGACGGCGTCGGCCGCGGTGTCGATGGCGGGGTGCAGGGCCAGGATGCGGTTCAGGCGCCCCATGGAGGCCGCGCCGCGCTGGAACAGGTTGACGACCCACCCGAGCGCGATCAGCGGCCAGGTCAGCATGCCCAGGTACGTCACGAAGGCGACGAAGTCCCCGATGGTGATCCGGCCGGCGATGATCTCCAGGCCGCCCACCCACAGGACGATCACGATGCCGCCGCCGGCGAGCAGCGAGAGCAGGGGGTGGAACAACCCCGAGGCGCGCACCAGGTCGACGTTGCGTTGCATGTACTCGCGGTTGAGCTCGCCGAAGCGGGCACGCTGCGCATCCTCCTGTACGTAGGCGCGCACGATGCGCACCCCGGTCAGGTTCTCCTGCACCATGGTGGAGAGCGTGGAGAGCTGCTCCTGGATCTGCTCGTAGCGGCGGTGGATGATCCGTCCGAAAAAGAGGACAGAGACGGGGAGCAGCACCATGGGCACCAGAGCCCAGGCGGTGAGCCGGGGACTGATCCACAGCATGAGCGTCAGGCCGAAGGCGAAGCCCACGATCGTGTTGACGGCGTACATGATGGCGGGCCCCACCGCCATGCGGACGGCGGACGTATCCTGCGCCGCCCGCGTCATCAGGTCCCCGGTCCGGTACTTGCCGAAGAAGGAGGCGTCGAGGCGCTGGAGATGCGCGAAGAGGTCGTCGCGCAGATCGCACTCCATGCGGCGGCTGACGCCGTTCAGCAGCTCGCGCATGCCGTAGCGGGCCGCACCGCCCAGGAGGGCGGCGAGGACCAGCAGACCGGCGAGGCGCAGCAGATCGGCCGGCGTGGTGCCGGAATCGCCCAGCGCATCGACGGCGAGCTTGACCAGCCAGGGCTGCACGGTCTGGAAGACGTTCGCCAGCACGACCAGGAAGAGCCCCAGGGCCATGCCGCGCCGGTAGGGACGGAAGTAGGGGAGGACGGCGCGGAGGTGGCTCATGGAGAGGGCAGCGGGTGTATCCGGGAGAGGGCGTGGATGCGTCGACCCGGCGGAGACGAACAGGTTCCCGGGACGGATCCGGGGTTCAACGGAGGCAAGGACGATGCGCGCAGGGAGTCGATGGACATCGGCGCTGGCGTTGATCGGTGCGGTGGGGATGGTGGCGTGCGGATCCGAGACGCGTTCGGCGAATGCGGAAGCGGGCCCGCCCGCGGCGGCGGTCGAGCCGCGTGAGCCCGATGTGGCCAGCGACCTGGCCCAGGGCGCGGCCCCGGTGGCTCCGGCCGTGGTGCCCGAGCCGGTGGTGGAGAAGCGCGAGCCCGCGCCGCCTCCGCCCGTCAGGCGGAACACGGTGCCGTCGAGCGAGCCGCCCACACACGCCCCCCGGACCGAGGAGCCGGTCCTGACGGCGACCGATCCGGAAGGCTCGCGTGTCGATCCCGCGCCCGTCCCCGAGGACGAGCCGCTGGCGGTGGCCGCCGGCACGCGCATGGACCTGCGGACCGAATCCACGCTCGACACCGAGCGCTCCCGCGTCGGGGACGTCTTCTGGGCGCGGATCGTGGACGACGTGCTGGGTGAGAACGGCCTGATCCTGCTCCCGGCCGGGGCCCGCGTACGTGGCCGCGTGCTGCAGAGCGACGCGAGCGCGTCGTCGGATGCGCCGGCCACGCTGGCCATCGGCTTCGAGGCCGTCGTGGTCGACGGCGTCGAGCTGCCGATCGACGCCGACGTGCTCTATGCCGATGTCGAGGCGGGCACGCGCGACTCGGGGGGCGAGACCGCCGCCAAGGTGGCGGGGGGTGCAGCGGCGGGGGCCATCCTGGGCCGCATCCTGGGCGGGCGCAGCAAGGACGCCGTGAAGGGCGCCGTCGTCGGCGCCGCCGCGGGTGCCGCGGTGGCGGCCGGGACCCGGGACGGCCACGCCCGCTTGCCGGAGGGCGCGCTGGTCGAGATCGAGCTCAAACGGCCGGTCCGTCTGATCTCGTAGCCCGCTCCGCGCCAAGGAAGGCCAGGGGGCCGGTGACCCGTCGGGTCGCCGGCCCCTCTTCGCGTCGGGACCCCCGCTTGCCCTCCGGGGGGGAGATCGCGCTGCGCATGGCCCTGGGCGCCGAGCCGACCGAGATCCTGCGCTGGGTCGGCCGCCACGCCGCGCTGCTGGTGGGGACCGGTCTGGCGGTCGGGGTGCCGGCCGCGTGGAGCGTCTCCCGCGCGCTGCGGGGCCTGCTGTACGGCGTCTCCCCCTACGACCCGCTGGCCGTGGTGGCTGCGGCCGCCGGCGTGGTGGGGCTGGCGGCCGCAGCGGCCGGACTGCCGCTGCGGCGCGCTACGCGCGTCGACGCCGCCCGGGAGCTGGTCCGACGCTGAGCCGCGCGCCTACCAGCCGACCGCACGTCCTCCGCGGCGCGGATCGGACCAGCCCTGTAGCGCTCCGGTCGGCCCCACCAGGATGGCCTGCACGTCGCCCGACACACCCCCGCTGAAGTAGGCGTCGGTCTCCCCGGCCTCCCGCTCCTGCAGGCGGTGTCCGAGCGCCTCCAGCGCCGCCACGGTCTCCGCGGTCAGGCCGCCGTGCTCGTAGACCACGACGTCGGGCAGGTGCTGGTGGTGCACCCGCGGCGCGTTGACGGCCTGCGCCACGTTCATCCCGTGGTCGATCACGTTGGAGATCATCTGGAAGACCGTCGTGATGATCGTCGAGCCGCCCGGTGTGCCCGTCACCAGGAACAGCCGCCCGTCCGGGTCCAGCACGAGGGTCGGCGTCATGGCGGACAACATGCGCTTCCCGGGCTCGATGGCGTTGTTCTCTCCCTGCACCAGGCCGAACTGGTTCGGCGTGCCGGGCTTCGCGGCGAAGTCGTCCATCTCGTTGTTGAGCAGGAAGCCGGCGCCCGCGACCGTGACCCCGCTGCCGTACCACGAGTTGATGGTGGTCGTCGTGGCGACGGCGTTGCCGTTCGCGTCCACCACCGAGTAGTGCGTCGTCTGGGTGCCGCGCTGCGCGGGGCCCAGGCCGGGCCCGACCGCGCTGGAGGGCGTGGCGCGCGCGAGCGAGATGTCGGCGCCCCGTTCGGTCGCGTACGCCTTCGAGGTCAGACGCTCGAGCGGCATCTCCACGAAGTCGGGATCGGCGAGGTACTCGTTGCGGTCCGAGAAGGCGCGCCGCGCCGCTTCGATATACACGTGCAAGGCCTCGGGCGAGTGCCAGCCCGACGCGCGCAGGTCGTACGGCTCGACCAGGTTCGCGATCTCCGCCAGCGTGGCGCCGCCCGACGACGAGGGCGGCATCGACAGCAGCGAGAAGCCGCGGTACGTGAAGCCGATGGGCTCCCGCCAGGCGGGCTCGTAGGCCGCGAGGTCCTCGTGCGTGATGATGCCGCCGCCCCGCTCCATCTCGGCCACGATCAGGTCGGCCGTCTCGCCGCGGTAGAAGCCGTCGGGCCCCTGATCGCGGATGCGCGTGAGCGTGCGCGCGAGGTCGGGCTGCGCGAAAGGAGCACCGAGCGCGGGAGGGGCGCCGCCGGGCAGGAACTGCGCGGCCGTGGCGGGGAACCGCGACAGCGCCTCGCGGCTGTAGTCGAGTCCGCCGGCCAGGCGGCGGTGCAGGGGGAAGCCCTGGGCCAGGTCGATGGCCGGCTGCACGACGTCCGCCCACGGCAGGAGGCCGAACCGCTGGTGGGCGGCCCACAGCCCGGCCACCGAGCCCGGCACCCCGCTGGCCAGGTGGCCGACCACCGACGCGTCGGTGAGGTTGCCCTGCGCGTCCAGGTACATGTCCCGCGTGGCGGCCGCGGGGGCCTTCTCGCGGTAGTCGAGGGCGTAGGCGTTTCCGTCCGCCATGCGCAGCACCATGAAGCCCCCGCCGCCGATGTTGCCCGCCTCGGGGTTCACGACGGCCAGCACGAATCCGGTGGCCACGGCCGCGTCCACCGCGTTGCCCCCGGCCTTCAGGATCTCGACGCCCACCGTGGAGGCGATGGAGTCCGTGGAGACCACCATGCCGTTGTCCGCCAGCACGGGCGTCACGTCGTGCGGGTAGAGCCAGTCGTCCGGGAAGCCCGCGACCGTGCCGGAGGGCGCTTCGCGTCCGCAGGCGAGCAGCAGCAGCGGAAGGGCGAGCACGGGGGCGAGACGGAGCGGCGACGCGCGTCGGGTCACGTGGGTCCTCACGGGATGGGCGGGTGTCTCCCCAAGTAGGGGGCGCGCCCGGACGGGGCGCAACCGCGTGCGGTGGGTAGGGGCGCTCGCCCGGACGGGGCGCAACCACGCGCGGGGCGTAGGGGAGCAGGCCCGGACGGGGCGCAAGCGCGCCCGGTCGGTGGGCCGGTGCCAGGCTCCGGGCGGCTCGCCCCGGAGGCGCGGGTGCTCCCCCCAACCGGTTCGCACTACCTTGGAGCGGCCCGGGAGACGCCCGGGCATTCCCGTGCCCGCGGCCCCATGCTGGACGAACGGCTCACCGAACAGCGCAATCCAGCCTCCACGCGCATCGACACGCTGGACACCCAGGGCGTGGTGGACCTGATCAACGCCGAGGACCGACGCGTCGCCGAGGCGGTGGGGCAGGAGCGCCAGGCGATCGCGCGGGCGGTGGATCTGATCGTCGACAGCTTCGCGCGGGGCGGGCACCTCTTCTACGTGGGCGCGGGCACGTCCGGCCGGCTGGGCGTCCTGGACGCGGCCGAGATGCCCCCGACGTACGGCACCGATCCCACGCTCGTGCAGGGCATCATCGCGGGGGGGCACGCGGCGCTCGTGCGGGCGCAGGAGGGTGCCGAGGACCATCCGGAGGACGGGGCCGCCGCCATCGACGAGCGGGGCGTGGGCCCGGACGATTTCGTGCTGGGCATCGCCACCTCCGGCACCACGCCGTACGTGCACGGCGCGCTCGCGCGGGCACGCGCGCGCGGCGCCCGCACCGGATTCCTGCTCTGCACACCGCCGTCCGAGGCGCTGCGCGCCCTCCACGACGTGGTCATCGCGCCGCTGGTCGGCCCCGAGGTCATCACGGGCTCCACGCGCATGAAGGCGGGCACGGCCACCAAGCTCGTGCTCAACACCTTGACCACCGCGGCCATGGTGCGCAGCGGCAAGGTGTGGGGGAACCTGATGGTGGACCTCCAGGTGACGTGCCAGAAGTTGCAGGACCGGGGCGAGCGCATCCTGATGACCACGCTGGGCGTGGACGCCGACGAGGCGCAGCGCCTCCTCGAGGAGGCCCACGGCCGCGTCAAGATCGCCATCGTCATGCACCGGCGCGGCGTGGACGCCGCGGGTGCGCGCGCGCTGCTCGCCGACGCCGGCGGCGTGCTGGCCCGCATCGTGGAGGAGCGGCCGTGAACTACGTGGGGCTCATGAGCGGCACCTCGCTCGACGGGATCGACGCCGTCCTCGTGGATCTGGAGGGCACCGCGGCCGATCTGCGCTGGCACGTGCGCGCGTTCCGCTCCGACCCCTGGAGCGTCGAGGAGCGCGCGCGCATCGCGGCGGCCACCGAGACGGGCACGCCCGCGTCGCTCTGCCGTCTGCACGTGGACCTGGGCGAGGCGTTCGCGCGCGCCACGCTGGCGCTGCTGGACGAGGCCGGCGTGGATCCGTCCGACGTCGCCGCGATCGGCTCCCACGGGCAGACGGTGTGGCACGAGCCCCCGACCGCGGAGCGCCGGGGCGCCACGCTCCAGCTCGGCGACCCGGCCACGCTCGCCGAGCGCACCGGCATCCCGGTCGTCTCCGATCTGCGCGCGCGCGACGTGGCCGCCGGCGGACACGGCGCACCCCTGGTCTGCTTCGCGGACCGCCTGCTGCTCGCCGCGGACGGCGGACGGGCGGTGCAGAACCTGGGGGGCATGGGCAACGTGACCTGGATCCCTCCCCGCCGCGACGCCCGCCACGACCTGCTCGCCTTCGACACCGGTCCCGGCAATGCGCTCATCGACGCCGCGGTGGAGTTGGCCAGCGCCGGCCGCGCGACGTACGATCGGGATGGACGCCGGGCCGCGCGCGGTCACGTCGATGCCTCGCTGCTGGACGAGCTGATGTCGCACCCGTTCTTCGCCACCGAGCCGCCGCGCTCGACCGGCCGGGAGGTGTTCGGCCGCCCGTACGTGCAGGCGCTCGCGGAACGTCTGCAGCCGACGGATGTGCAGGCCTGGGACGACCTGGTCGCCACCCTGACCGCGCTCACCGCGCGCAGCGTCGGGGACGCCCTGCGGCGCTGGGTGCTGCCCCGCGGTGTGGACGACCTGGTGCTCGTGGGCGGTGGCGCGCACAACCCGACGCTGGTGGCCGCGATCGCGTCCGCGCTGGCCCCGCTCCCGGTCGTCCCGGCCCGCGCGGTGGGGATGGATCCGGACGCGCGCGAGGCGATCGGCTTCGCCGTGTTGGCGTGGGCCTTCCAGAACGTGGTGGCCGGCAACGAGGTCGGCGCCACCGGCGCAGCCGGACCCCGTCTGCTCGGATCCTGGACGCCCGGGCGGGCGCTGCGCTGATGCGCACGCCTCCGCGCTGGCTGGCGCTCGCCGGCCTGGTCTTCGTGCTGGTGCTCGAGACCTTCCTGGTGGTGCAGGTGGCCAATCCGTCGCCGCACTCCGGCGGGGACAACGCGGGCTACATCGCGCTCGCGTACTCCCTCGTGGACCGCGGCGCCTACCTGGAGCTGTGGGAGCCCGGAGAGCCGGCGCACACCAAGTATCCTCCCGGCTTCCCGCTCGTGCTCGCGGCAATGATCGCGGCCGGTGCCCGCACCTGGACGGCGCTGAAGGCGTCGAGCGCGCTGTTCACGGTCCTCGCGGTCGGACTGTCGTTTGCGTTCGTGCGGCGGCGCGCCGGCGTCTACGCTGCGCTCGCCGTCGCCGTGGTGCTGGCGTTCTCGGATGCGCTGCTCTACGCGAGCCAGTGGATCCTCTCCGACCCCATGTTCCTGGTGCTGACCCTGGCGGGTCTGGTCGCCCTGGACCGCGTCCGGCCGCTCGGTCCGGTCGGGAGCGGGGCGGATCCGCCGGCGGAGGCGAACAGCGGAGGGGACGCGACCCCCCTGGCTCGCTTCGACGCCCGCTGGCTCGCCGTGGGTACCGCCATGGCGCTGCTGGCCTACTTCACGCGCTCGGCCGGTCTGCCCCTCGTCGCGGCCCTGGTGCTGTGGCTGGCGCTGCAGCGTCGCTGGCGGGCGCTGGCGCTGGTGGCGGTGGCGTTCGCGCTGCCCGCCGCCCTGTGGGCGGTGCGCTCCGCCCGGGCAGGCGCGCCCGGGTACGTCTCGGAGTTCTGGATGATCAACCCGTACGACCCGTCCCTCGGGCGGGCCGGCCCGGGCGACCTGATCACCCGCGTCTTCGAGAACACCCGGCTCTACCTGGGCTCGGCCATCCCCGCCGGGCTCACCGGCCGGCGCGGTCCCATGACCGCTCTGCTGGGTACCGTGCTGGCCGTCCTGGCCCTGGTGGGGTGGGGGCGGCGCCTGCGGCGGCCCGGTGTGGTCGAGCTCTTCGCGCCGCTCTACCTCGGGCTCATCCTGCTGTGGCCCGTGGTCTGGTCGGGCGACCGCTTCGCGCTGCCGCTCTTCCCGCTCGTGCTGCTGTATGCGGCCGAGGCGTTGTCGGCCGGCACGCGGCGCCTGCATCCGCAGGCGCCGCTCGTGGTGGGTGGCTTCGCGGTCTTCCTGCTCTGGCTGCCCGGTCTGCAGACCTGGCGCTCGTACGCCGCCCAGTCGGAGCTGTGCACCGAGCGCGTCGCCGAGGGCGGTCCCTACGGCTGCTATCAGCCGCGCATGCGGGAGTTCGTGACGGCCGCGCGCTGGGTCTCCGTGGGGCTGCCGGAGGGCTCGGTGGTGCTCACGCGCAAGCCGCGCATCTTCTACGTCCTGAGCGAGGTGCAGTCACGCACGTACCCTCTGGTCGAATCGGCGGATACGCTCTTGTCCGCGGCGGACGCCGCCGGCGCGCGCTACGCGCTCATCGACTACCTCGACAACCTCGGGAGCCTGTACCTGATCCCGTCGGTGCACCAGCATCCCGGTGCGTTCTGCGCGCTGGTGGGCTTCGGCGGGGACGAGCAGGGGATCCAGACCCAGTTGCTCGGCGTGCAGCCGCCCGAGCGGCGCAACCTGCGCGGCCGCTCGGAGACGGTCGAGGGTGCGACCAGCCTCACCATCCGCTTCTGTCCCGAGGACTACCGCAGAGCGGAGGCGCCGACCGTGGCGCCCTATTCCTCTCCCGAGATCCCGCTGCTCACCCGTCTCGACCGGTAGAGCGCGGCGAAGGTCACGCCGAAGAGCAGGTGCTCGGTGAGCGTGTCCGGCTCGGGCGTGTCCACGTCGAACAGGGCGGCCAGCCCGGGCACCCGGTGATGCGGCCCCAGCGGCCCGAGCAGCTCGAGCGCCCCACCGGCGCCGCGGGCCGACCAGGTGCCCAGTCCGAGCAGCGCGCCGCGCAGCAGGGCGGGGCCGGGGAGCCACGGGCCCAGGAAGGCCGCGTAGGCCATCCCGACCGCCGCGCCCCGCACCACGTCGTCACGGAGCTCTTCGACGTCGATCTGGCCCCCCCGCAGGAGGCTGATGACCGCCTGGGCCGACCCGGCCGCGAGGGCGCCGGTCAGCGCGGCGCGGAACTCCGGCCGCGCGTGCTTGGCGCCCGCCTTGAGCAGCAGGCCCAGGCCCAGGTCGCGGAGCAGGGTGGGGAGCTCGGACGCTCCCGCCGGCTCCTCGTCCTCCGTAGCTTGGGACGCGCGGGCGGGGCGGCGCTCGGTGAGCGCGCGCAGACGGGGCGCGGGTGCGCGCCGCGTGCGCTCGAGCGCATAACCGAGACGGAACCAGATGGAGCGGGAGTCGGACATCGCACTTCCAGGCAGGGATAGCGAACCCTCGCGCGGCCGGACCCGTTTGACAAGGCGCCCGGTGCGGAGCGGGGGAGCGGTCGGCGCGCGGGTCCTGCTGCTGCACGCGGTCCTGGCGGTCGCGCTCGCGGGCCAGGCGCCCGACGAGGCCTGGCGCACGCTGGACACCGAGCACTTCCGGGTGAGCTTCCCGGCTGCGCTGGAGGAGACGGCGCGCCGGGCGGCCGACCGGGCCGAGCGTGCGCACGCCGGCCTGTCCGGGCTGCTCGGGTGGGCGCCGACGTCTCCCATCGAGCTCGTGGTCACCGACCACGTGGACGTCTCCAACGGGTTCGCGAGCGTCACCCCCTGGAAGCGCATCACCGTCTACGCCCGGCCGCCCGTGGACGACGAGACCCTCCAGTATTTCGACGACTGGCTGGAGCTGGTGCTCTCGCACGAGCTGGCCCACGTCTTCCACCTGGACCGCTCGGGCTGGCTGGGTCGGTTGGCCCGCGGCGTCGTGGGGCGCTACCCGGGCACCTGGCCGTTCTTTCCCGGCATCGCCCAGCCGCAGTGGGTCGTGGAGGGGTTGCCCACGCTCTACGAGTCCACCCTCACCGATGCCGGGCGCCTGCACGGCAGCGAGCACGAGATGGTGGTGCGCACGGCGGCGCTGGAGGGCGCGCTCGAGACCCTCGATCGGGCGTCGGGCCGCTCCCCCAACTGGCCGGCCGGCGATCGCCCCTATCTCTACGGCTCGCGCTTCTTCGACTTCGTGGTCGAACGCTACGGCGCCGACGCCATCCCGGCGTTCGTGGACGCGACGGCCCGGCAATGGGTGCCATACCGCTTGGACGCGGCCGGGAAGGGCGCGTTCGGCGTGAGCGTCTCCGAGGCCTGGCGCGCATGGCGGGAGGCGACGGTGGCCGAGGCGCGCGCCACGGAGCGCAGCCTGTCCGCAGAGGCGCCCTTCAGCGCTGGCACGGCGGTGGGGAAGAGCGCACGCGTGTCCATGTCCGCCCGCGTGTCGCCGGATGGGCGACGCCTCGCCTACGCCCGCTCGGACGGGCGGAGCGACACGCAGATCCGGATGGTGGATCTGGCCACCGGAGCCGACCGCAGCCTGACGCGCACCAACGGGCTGGCCACGCTCGCCTGGACGCCCGACGGCCACGTCGTCTTCGCCCAGCTCGAGTACACCGATCCCTACCGCATCCGCAGCGACCTGTGGGAGGTGGACGCACAGGGCAGGGTGCGTCGCATCACCCGCGACGCGCGTCTGTCGCACCCGACCGTGGCGCCGGACGGTCGCACGGTGATCGCGGTGGAGGACGGCTCCGGCGGCAACCGGCTCGTGCGCGTGGACCGCTGGAGCGGGAGCGTGACGCCGCTCTCCCCCGCCGGCGCCGACGAACTCTGGACCGAGCCGCGGTTCAGCCCCGATGGACGCTGGATCGCCGTGGCCCGCTGGCTGCCCGGAGCGCGGCTGGACATCGTGGTGCTCACCCCGGACGGGCGGGTGGCCACCGAGGTCACGGCCGACCGGGCCCGCGACGATGCCCCGGCCTGGAGTCCCGACGGTCGCTGGCTCGTGTGGGCCTCCGACCGGACCGGCATCCCCACCATCGTGGCGGCACCGTTCGATCCCGGCTCCGGGCAGGTGGGCCCGCCCCGGCGGGTGGCGCACACGGCCCTGGGCTTCCGCGACCCGGAGGTCGGCGCCCGAGGGGCCGACCTCTTCGCCTCCGCCTATCACGCCGACGGGTGGCGTATCGAGCGCCTCGCGTTCGAGCCCGATCGGGCGCCGCCCGCGGCCCTGGTGGCCCGCGCCGGGGACGGGCGGGCCGCGGCGGCCACCTGGGAGGAGCGGGCGGACGCTCCGGCAGGGCCCTACCGCGCCTGGCGGACCGCCCTGCCGCGCTGGTGGGAGCCGTCCTTCACGCGGGCGGTCTCCTTCGGGGACACCGAGGTGCTCGGCCCGGCCCTGGGCCTGTCCACCGGGGGGGCCGACGTGGTCGGTCGGCATGCCTGGTCGGCCACCGCCCGGGTGCACCTGGACGAGCCCCGCCTCGAGGCCGGCGCGTCGTACCGGTTCGCCGGGCTGGGCGTCCCGGTGCTGGGCCTCGACCTCTCCTGGACACACGACGCGGGTCGGCTCACGGGCGTGCGCGCGGATTCCACGATCGCCACGCTCTTCACGGTGGAGCGCGACCGGCGCGCCGACGTCTCGGTCGAGCTGGAGCGGCGCCGGTGGCGTTCTGTGGGTGCGCTGACGCTACGGGCCGGCTGGATCGAACAGGACCGCACGCTGCTCGACGAGGGGCTCGAGCCCGAACAGGAGTTCCGGCTGCGCGTGCCGGAGGCGCGCTTCGTGGAGCTGGGCGCCACCGGCGTCTGGTCGACCGCCCGCGCCTTCGCGTTCTCGACCGGACCCGAAGCGGGGTGGAGCGCGCTCCTGCGTGTACGGCGCCGCTCCGCCGTGGGGCTCGCCGACAGCCTGTCCGCACGTGCGGGCCTGGACGGGAGCTTCGACGACGTCGTGGCCCGGGTGCGGGGCTACCAGGCCATCCCGGCGCTGCCGGGGTGGGGTCACCACGCGCTGGCGCTGCAGGTCGTCGCGGGCGTCGCGGACGGGCCCGGTGCCGACGATCTGCACTTCGACGTGGGCGACGCGACCGGCGCGGCGGAGTCGGTGAGCGGGCTGGAGCTGTTCGGCGGCCGGCCGCGCCTCTTCCCGGTGCGCGGCTATCCTGCGGGCGCGCGCTTCGGGGCCCGGGCCTGGAGCGCCGCGCTCGACTACCGGTTCCCGGTCGCGGAGGTGCGACGGGGGCTGGGTGCGTGGCCGCTCTACCTGGAGCGCGTCGGCGGCAGCCTCTTCGTCGACGCGGGCAACGCGTGGGGGCCCGACGAGGCGCCGTTCGCGAACGACCGCCGCGCTACGCTCGCCGCCGTGGGCGCCGAGCTGGTCTCCGATTGGGTGCCGTTCTGGACGGACGTCCTGCGGGTGCGCTCGGGTGTGGGCTTCCCTCTGGTCGACGGCGACGGCGCCCGCGTCTGGCTGCGCGTGGGCACCGCGTTCTGATCGATCCTTCGGGGCGTCGGCGCTCCCGAGGTGGGGTCGCCGACGTCGTGCACTCCGTTACACGCGGGTGCTCGACCTAGAAGCTGGTGCTCGACTGGAAGGGGCGGACCGTGTCGGGATCGGGGTCCAGCTCGCGGTCCCCCGGCTCCCGGCCCGCCAGGGCGGCCATGCGGTCCACGGAACGGCGCATCGCGCCCAGGATGGAGGCGGTCCGGTCCTGCGCGTCGCTGGAATCCGTGACGCGCTGCTGCAGGGCCGCCTGGTTCAGGTCGCGCACGAGCGCGATGAACCGGTCCACCTCGAGCCGCAGATCGTGGAAGCGACGCTCGTTGGGATAGAGCGGGTTGGCGAGCTTCCACACCCCCACCCAGATGAGCAGCAGCCCGATCAGGATGAGGATGACGCGGAGCTGGAGATCCTGGACCCACAGCGCGGCCAGGAACACGAGCACCATGCCCGTGATCGGGAGCCCCACGTCGAAGATCTTCCGCATCCAGCGCATCCTCGGATGTCCGCCTGCTCGCTCGGGTGCCGCACGCCGCCGGCGCCACGCGGACCCCGGATCGATGGGGGCCACACGACGCCGATCGGGTACGGATGCATGGATGAGGCCACGTTCCCGGAGGCCCTTCCGGCCCCCCTGTTCGTCGGCTTGACTACCATATATAGGGCCATTATTCTGTGCGTCCCTCTACATCTCGTTGTTCGGTCCGCGACTTTCCACAGGACTACGGCGGAGTGGGGCGGCCCCCAACGGTTTTCCACGCCGGGGCCACGGTTTTCCAGATGGATTCGACACATTTTTTCCACAGCCTCGGAGACCGCCAGCCATGAACTCGCCCCGGGTATCGCGCCAGCCCTGGATCTTCGATGACACCCTTCCCGAGGATCTCCCCCCTGCCCGGCTGAGCGACAATGCCCGGATCGTGCTGGCCCGCCGCTACCTGAAGAAGGACGAGGACGGCAACGCCATCGAGGAGCCCGAGACCATGTTCTGGCGGGTCGCCCGCGTGATCGCCGAGGAGGACCGCCGGTATGGTGCGTCCGACGCCGCGGTCGAGGAGCTTGCCCGCCAGTTCTACGACCTGATGACCACGGGGACGTTCGAGCCCAACTCCCCGACGCTCATGAACGCGGGCCGCCCGCTGGGTCAGCTCTCCGCCTGCTTCGTGCTTCCCGTCGAGGACGCCATCTCCAACGGCAAGAACGGGATCTACGACACGCTGTCCGCCATGGCCCTCGTGCACCAGTCCGGCGGCGGCACCGGCTTCGCGTTCTCGCGGCTGCGCCCCACCGGGGACACCGTGCGCTCCACCATGGGCGTGGCGTCGGGGCCGGTCTCCTTCATGCGCCTGTACGACGCCAGCACGGAGGTCGTGAAGCAGGGCGGTACGCGCCGCGGTGCCAACATGGGCATCCTGCGCGTCGACCACCCCGACATCCGGGAGTTCATCACCTGCAAGGAAGACACGTCGCAGGTGACCAACTTCAACATCTCGGTCGCCATCACCGACCGCTTCATGCAGGCGGTGCAGGACGGCGGCTCGTACGACCTGCTGAGCCCGCGCAATGGTGAGGTGGTGGGCCAGGAGGATGCGCGCGAGATCTTCGACATGATCGTGCACGGCGCCTGGAACACCGGAGAGCCGGGCGTCTTCTTCATCGATCGCGCCAACGAGTACAACCCGGTGCCGGCGCTGGGCAGCTACGAGGCCACCAACCCGTGTGGTGAGCAGCCGCTGCTCCCGTACGACGTGTGCAACCTGGGCAGCATCAACCTGGGCACGTTCGTCCGGAAGGACGCGCCCCGGGACGGGCTGCCGGAGGAGCGCATCGATTGGGACGGGCTGCGGCGGGTCGTGCACCTCTCCACGCACTTCCTCGACAACGTCATCGACGCCAACCACTATCCGCTGCCCGAGATCCACGACCTCGCGCAGCGCATCCGCCGGGTCGGCCTGGGCGTGATGGGGTGGGCGGACATGCTCGTGCGGCTCGGCGTGCCCTACTCCTCGGAGGACGGCGTGCAGCTGGCCCGCACCGTGATGGCCTTCGTGAACGAGGAGAGCCGCGTCGCGTCGGAGCGTCTCGCGCGTACGCGTGGCGTCTTCCCGGAGTGGCCGGATTCGATCTGGGGCCCGGACGAGACGGCCGCCCGTCGCGCCGACGGCAGCCGCGTGCGCCCGCTGCGCCGGATGCGCAACTGCAACCTCACCACCGTGGCGCCCACGGGCACCATCTCCATCTTCGCCGGGTGCTCGGGCGGGATCGAGCCGCTCTTCGCGGTCGCCTTCATGCGCAACCAGGCCGGCGCCATGATGCCGGACGTCAACGAGGACTTCGTCGCGCTGGCCCAGGAGCAGGGCTGGTACTCCGACGAGCTCATGGAGCGGATCGCCTCCGAAGGTCACATCCACTTCCCGGAGGTGCCCGAGGACGTGCAGCAGGTGTTCGTCACCGCGCACGACATCACGCCCGAGTGGCACGTCCGCATGCAGGCCGCCTTCCAGGAGCATACGGACTCCGCCATCTCCAAGACCACGAACTTCCCCTTCGAGGCCACCGAGGCCGAGGTCCGCGAGATCTACGAGCTGGCCTACGCGCTGAACTGCAAGGGCGTGACGGTCTACCGCGACGGATCGCGTCCCATGCAGGTGCTCTCCACCGGCAAGACCGGGAAGACGGAGGAGCAGCCCGCGTCCGCGGCGTCCAGCGAGGCGCTGATGACGCTGGAGCACGCGCTCGCGGACGCGCGCGAGGAGAACCACCGGCTGCACGTGCTCCTCGAGCAGCATCGTGCCGAGCAGGAGGAGCGCGACGAGGTCGCGCGGGCCAGCCGCCACAAGCGCCAGCGCCCGTCGTTGCTGCGCGGCCGTACGGTCAAGATGAACTCCCCGCTGGGTGACCTCTACGTCACCATCAACGAGGACGAGAGCGGCCGCCCGTTCGAGGTGTTCTGCACGCTCGGGAAGGCGGGTGGAGCGGCCATGGCGGATTCGGAGGCCATCGGTCGCCTGATCTCGCTGGCGCTGCGCTCGGGCATCCCCATCACGGCGGTGCGGGACCAGCTGCGGGGCATCTCCTGCGATCGGGCGGTGGGCATCGGGCCCAACAAGGTGCTGTCCGCCCCGGACGCCATCGCCCAGGCCATCGAGCGCTACCTGGAAGAGAAGGAGGGCGTGCAGGAGGAGCTCCTGCCGCTGGCCAGCGTGCCCAGCCCCACGATCGCGGCCACGCGCCCCGCACCCGCGCCGGCGCCCGCCAAGCCAGCGGCCACTGCGCCCGCGTTCCTGGGCGCGTGCCCGTCCTGCTCGGCCAGCCAGCTGGCCTACGAAGAGGGCTGCGTGAAGTGCTACGTCTGCGGCTACTCGGAGTGCGGCTGATGCGCGGCGTCGTGGTGTACTGAGGCGCGTCGTCGTCCCCCTCGGACGACGCGGCGAACGCATCCGAAGCCCATCGTCCCCGCTGTGGGGCGGTGGGCTTCGTCGTTCGCTCAGTGCGGCAGCACGAACGGCGCAGGCAGGGGCTGCTCCACCAACTCCAGGCGCCCGCTCGAAGACCCTGACACGGCGGCCGGCGCGGTGGCCGCGAAGCCATCGGCGGCGTTGAGGTTCACGGTGTAGCCGAGATCGCCCAGCGCCGCGATCGAGATGCGGCTGAGCGGATTGGTCTGCCCGTAGTTCACCCAGCCGGTCATCAGCTCGGTGCCCAGGATCGATTCGCGCCAGTGCGCGTCGCGCGTGCCGGCGCCGCCGGTGTTCTCGACCGGCACACCACCCGGGTAGCTGCCGCCCAGCGCCTGGTAGGCGGCGACCGCCTGCGCGGACGTGTAGACGGGATCCGCACCGCCCGCGCCGCTCACGTGGCCGCGGGAGACCCAGAACGTCCCCAGCCCCAACACGTGCCCGATCTCATGGATGAGCACGTCCGTGAGGTGCCCGTTGCCCACCAGCGTGTTCACGTCGGCTTCATCGAGGCGGATCACGCCGAGCGCGGTCAGCCCGCCGCCGCCACGCACGCCGCAGGGGCCGGCGCTTCCGAGCGTGCCGCCCACGCCGTCGATCGCCAGGATCTCGACGAAGAGCACGACGTCGTCGACCACGCCCGACAGGGCGCTGTGGCCCACCCCGCAGGCGCCGGCCGCCACGTTCACGGAGACGTCGGGCAGGTCTCCGGTGATCGCGCTCTCCCAGCGCGCCACCGCGGCGTTCAGGGCGGCCTGCACCGAAGCGCCGGGGGACCCCACCACCTGCAGGTCCAGGTCGAACCCGCCCGACGGCGGCGGTAGCGCGGCGACGGCGGTGCCGGCGAACGACACCGGCGCCAGCCCGGGGGCCGCCGCCTGGAGCGTCTGGGCCCCGGCGCTGCCGCCGAGCGTCCAGCTCCCCACCGCCGCGACGCCGGCGGCGTCGCTCACAGGGGAGGCGCCGGCCACGCTGCCCCCTCCACCCGTCACCGTGAACGTGACGGTCACACCGGCCACGGCGTTGCCGAGCGCGTCGAGGACGCGCACGGCCGGCCGCACCGGGACGGCGGTCGCGACCGTCGAGGACTGCCCATCCCCGGCGTGCACGACGAGCTGGGCGGCCGGACCGGGCTCGGCCAGGGCGTCCACATCCAGCGTGGGGATGCCGGTCACGCTGGCCCGGACGCGCTGGCTGCCGGCCGCCGGGCCGAGGGTCCACGGGCCCGCCGATGCCGTCCCGTCCGTGCCCGTGGCCGCGACGGGTGTGGAGACCGACCCACCCCCCACCGTCACGGTGAAGGTGACGGCCACACCGGGCACGGGGTTCCCGCTCGCGTCGGTGACGCGGACGGTGGGCGCCACGGCCAGGGGGGTGCCGGCGATCCCGCTCTGCGTGCCCCCCTGGATCAGCTGCAGCGCAGCGGGGGGGCCGCTCCTCGCCTCGGCCGCAAAGGACACGCCGGCCAGACCGGGCACGGACGCCGAGGCGTTCTGCGCGCCCAGCCCGGCACCCAGCGTCCAGCGCGTGGTGGCGCGGCCGCTTCCGTCGGTGCGGGGCGTGGCGGGGTCGAACGAGCCGTGTCCCGGGGCGGCCGTGAACGAGACGGCCACGTCGGGCACGGCGTTGCCGAAGGCGTCGCGCACCTCGACCGCCAGGGGGGCGGCCAGGGCGGTGCCGGACGCGCCCACCTGCCCGGATCCGCCGGCGGCGGTGGCCACGGCGGGGGCGCCGGGGCGAGCCGTGGCCGTGATGGAGCCCAGCGTGAGCGTCCCGGCGGCGACCTGCAGCCGCTGCAGACCGGCCGACGGTCCCAGCGTCCAGGTCGTGGTGGTCCGCCCTGCGGCGTCCGTGATCGCTCCGGCCGGGCCGCCGGTCCCGCCGTCCGGGCTGGAGAAGGTGACCGCCTGGCCCGCGACCGGGTTGCCGAAGGCATCCGCCAGGGCGATCACCACGGGGGAGGGCAACGACGTGCCCACGGTTCCGGTCTGGGCGTCGCCGCTCACCACCGTCCACTGGGTGGGGGGGCCGGCGGTCACGGTCAGCGCGAACGCGACGGACTCGAGTCCATGGGACGCGGCGCGGATCTGCGAGGTGCCCAGGCGGGCTCGGGTCGCCACGCCGGTGCGGGCGCGGCCCGCCGCATCGGAGCGGGCGGAGTCGGCTTCGGGCGCGGCCCCGTCGTCCAGCGCGGAGAAGCGCACGGCCACGTCGGAGACCGGATTGCCGAACGCATCCTCGACGGCGACCTCCAGGGGGAGCGGCAGCGTGCTGACCACCGGCCCCGACTGCCCGTCGCCGTCCGCGACGCGAAGCCGCGCCGGTGGACCGGGTTGCGGCCGCAGCGGGATCTCGAGCGTGGCGCCGGTCGCGTCCACGCCCAGGCGCTGCTCCTGCGCGCTCGGACCCAGCGTCCAACGCACGCGCGCCACGCCCGTGCCGTCCGTGGTTACCGCGGCCGACTCCACCCGCCCCGACTGCACGGACAGCCGCAACGCCGCACCGGGAAGGGGTGCGCCCACCCCGTCGAGCGCCCGGAGCGTGACGTCGATCGTCTCGCCCACCCGTGCGACCTCCGGGAGCGACTGCACCTCGAGCGTGCCCACCGGCTCGGGGCCGGTTCCGGTGTCGCATCCCGCCAGAACCGTGGCGATCAGAGCGAACGCGACCAGACCCGTGCAGGGACGTTGCGCCGCTCGAAGCGCAGGACGTGGGCGAGAGAAGGGCACGACAGGACTCCGGTGATGCACCTCCGAGACAGACGGAGGTTCCGGAGCGGTCGAGGGTGGCAGGAGGGGTGCCAGTGGCGGGCGCTGTCGCCGTGCCACCACAGGTCGTGCGCAACGCCCGGACGCGTTACCCTCACGGGCGCAGGAGCCGAACGCGTGCCGGTCCTCGTCGGGCGCGGCGTGCGAACCGACCGCGAACACCGGGATGGAGGGACAGGAGCCGATGCGACGCGTGGGGCGGGCAGCGGCGTGCGTGGCGGTCTGCGGATGCGCTGCGGGGAGCGGCGCGCCCGGGATGCCCGCGGGAACGGGCGCCGGTGCGCCCGCCTCCGAGGCGAGCTCGCTCGTGCTGGAGCACGTTGCGGTGGTGGATGTCGTGCGCGGCCGGACGCTGCCGGACCGCACGGTCGTGGTGCAGGGCGGGCGCATCGTGTCCGTCGACTCGACCCGCGCCGAGCGCGCGGGCGCGCTCGACCTGACGGGTCGCTGGCTCCTCCCCGGCCTGATCGACACGCACGTGCACGTGGCCACGGATCCGGCGGGCTTCGATCGCGACGCCCAGAGCGCGCTGGAGTGGGCGTTCCGGAGCGGCGTCACCTCCGTGCGCGACATGGCGGGCGACACGCGCGCGCTGGTCGAGCTGGCGCGTGCGGCGGCCGATTCCACCGTGGCCGCGCCCACGTTGGTGTACTCCGCGCTGGTCGCCGGTCCCACCTTCTTCGACGATCCCCGGCCGCAGGCATCGGCGCGCGGCGCCGTGGCGGGGCAGGTCGACTGGATGCAGGCGGTCACGCCCGACAGCGACCTGACGGAGGTGATGGCCCGCGCGCGCGCCACCGGCGCCACCGGTCTCAAGATCTACGCGGACCTGCCGGCCGCGGAGCTCGGCCCGCTGGTGGACGCGGCCCATGCGGCGGGCTTGCAGGTGTGGAGTCACGCGGTGACCTATCCCGGCCGTCCTTCCGACGTGGTGCGCGCCGGGCCGGACGTGGTCTCGCACGCCTACTACCTGGTGTGGGAGCTCGCCGAGACCGTGCCGTTCGGATACGCTGCGGGCCGCGCGGCGCTGGGCGCGCCGGACGCGGCGGGTCCACCCCCGACGGACGCGCCCGCCCTCGACGCTGTCTTCGACGCCATGGCGGCGCGCGGCATCGTGCTCGAGCCCACGCTGACCGTGGTCAACGGGGACTCCCCGTTCGCGTGGCTACGTGGCTGGGCCTCGGCGGTGACTGCGCGTGCGCACGCGCGTGGGGTGACCATCGTGGCGGGCACCGACCGGATGGTGGACCGGGACACGCGCAGGTCCAACCTGCCCGACGAGCTGCTCTACCTGGTGCGGGACGCGGGCTTCACACCGGCGGAGGCGCTGCGCGCCGCCACGGTGGACGCTGCCCGCGCGCTGGGTCGGGAAGGGCAGGTGGGGCGCATCGCGCCCGGCTTCCGGGCCGACCTGGTGGTGCTGGACGCGAATCCGCTGGAGGACGTCGCGGCCGTGCGGGCCGTGGACCGCGTCATCAAGGCGGGACACGTGCACGAGGTGCGTTGAGCGCGGCTCCCCTCAGAGCAGGCGATACGCCACGAACGCGCCCACCCACGCCAGCAGCAGCATGTAGGTCCACTGCACCAGCGGCCACTTCCAGCCGCCCGTCTCGCGCCGCATCACGGCGACGGTGGACATGCACTGCAGCGCGAACACGTAGAAGATCAGCAGGGCCACGGCACCGCCCAGCGTGAGGTCGCGTTGCAGCGCGGCCTGCAACTGCAGCGATTCCTCCGTGGCGTCCTCGACCCCGTAGAGCGTCCCCAGCGTGCCCACGATCACCTCGCGCGCGGCGAGCGAGCTCACGATCCCCACCGCCACCTTCCAGTCGAAGCCCAACGGCTCCACCAGCGGCTCCACCAGGTGTCCCACCTGGCCCAGCGCCGACTCGTCCAGCGGCGGCGGCCCGCCGAGCGGCAGCGGCGGGATGCGCGTGAGTGTCCAGAGCACGATGGACGTGCCCAGGATGATGGTCCCGGCCCGCTTGAGGAACACCTTGGAGCGGTCCATCAGCCGGACGGCGAGCGAGCGTAGCGTGGGGATGCGATACGGCGGCAGCTCGAGCGCGAACTCGGACGTCGAGCCCTTGAGGACCGTGGACTTGAGCAGCCAGGCCGTCAGGATGGCCGCGCCCAGACCGAGCGCGTAGAGCCCGAGCAGGGTGGCGGCGCGGGTGCCCAGGAGCGGCCCCAGCAGCGGCTGTTCCGGGATGAAGGCGGCGATCAGGAGCGCGTAGATGGGCAGACGCGCCGAGCAGGTCATGAACGGCGCCACGAAGATGGTGGCGAGCCGGTCGCGCTCGTTGTCGATGGTGCGCGCCGCCAGGATGGACGGGACGGCGCAGGCGTACGAGGACATCAGGGGCAGGAAGGACTTCCCCTGCAGCCCGATGCGGCGCATGAAGCGGTCGGCCATGAGGGCCGCGCGCGCCATGTAGCCCGAGTCCTCGAGCAGGCCGATGAACAGGAACAGGATCAGGATCTGGGGGAGGAACACGAGGACGGAGCCCACCCCCAGCCAGATCCCGTCGATCAACAGCTCCCGCACCCAGGTGTCGGGCAGCATCGCCGCGATCCACTCGCCGCTTCCGGCGATCACGGCCTCGACGCCGTCCATGAGCGGGGTCGCCAGGGTGAAGATGGACTGGAACACCAGCACCACCATCGCCAGGAAGGCGAGCGGGCCCAGCACGGGATGGAGGAGCAACCCGTCCAGGCGCGCCGTCCACGGCGACGTGGCCGGGGCGCGGTAGCGGGCGCCGTCGCCCACGTCGTGGGCCCAGGCCCTGCGCTCCGGCGCGGACTGGATGACCGGCAGGCGGCGCACGCGCGTCTCGGGCGCGCGCGAGCCCGGGATGCGCACGCCCTGGCCGGCGGCGACGCACTCGAGGAAGACCTGGAGCGGCTCCAGACCCTCGTTGCGCTGCGCGGACGCCAGGGTCACGGGCACTTCCAGCCGCTCCTCGAGCGCGGCGGTGTCCACGCCGCCCCGCCCCCGCTCCAGCTCGTCGGCCATGTTGAGCACGACGAGCGCGGGCACGTCCAGCAGCTCCAGCACCGAGGACGCCAGCACCAGGTGACGGGAGAGCTGGGTGGCGTCCAGGATCAGGACGATCGCGTCCGGCTTCGCGAGCCCCGGCAGGGTGCCGGTGATGGCGTCGCGGGCGATCCGCTCGTCCAGGCTGCCGGCGCTCAGGCCGTAGATGCCCGGCAGGTCCACGATGTCCACCCGGCCACCGGTGCGCAGGCGGGCTTCGCCCACGCGCCGCTCGACGGTCACGCCGGGGTAGTTGGCCACCTTCTGGCGGAGGCCGGTCAGGCGGTTGAAGAGGGTGGACTTGCCCGCGTTGGGCGGCCCCACCAGCGCGATCAGCGGACGACTTCCACGCGCGGGAGAGGGGGGGGCGAGCGTGGGGGTGGTGGGTCCGTCCTGCAGCGAAGTCATGCGCGGCGGGTCAGACGACCGGAGCCACCTCGAGGCGTTCGGCGGTCTCGCGCCGGAGAGCGAGCAGGCATCCGTCCACCCGACAGACGCAGGCGCCGCCGGGCGCGCGCCGCTCCATCAGGATCCGGCACCCCGGGATCAGCCCCAGCTCCATGAGACGGAGCGCGGCCTCGGGATCCACGTTCAGCCGCGCCAGCTCGGCGGTCTCTCCATTCCGGAGGGCCGCCAGCGAAGGCACGGTGCGGGTGGGGAGGCTACGGCTCACGGGCGGGATTCACCGACAAGGGTGCGGGGGCCAGGGTTTGAGAATCGTTTTCAACTCTGGCAATGTACGGGGACGAGGCGGACGGCCGCAAGCCCGACCGATCCGGGGGCGCCGGCGGCTACTCGTCGTCCGTCTCCAGGTAGGTATAGCCCTCCAGCCCGGCATCGTAGACGGACAGGAAGTGGCGGCCCTCCTGGACGGTCAGGCGCCGGTCCCGGATGGCCCGCTCCACGTCGCGCCGGAGCGCCTGCTTCATCAGGGGCGGGTCGTACTGGACGTAGCGCAGGACCTCCTCGACGCTGTCGCCTTCGACCACCTCCTCGATCACCGGCTGTCCGTCGGCGTCGATGCGCACGTGGACCGCGTGGGTGTCGCCGAGGAGGTTGTGCAGGTCGCCCAGGATCTCCTGGTACGCGCCGACCAGGAAGACCCCGAGGTAGTACGGCTCGGTGTCGGGCTGGCCGTTGCCGGTCCCGGGGAGGGGACGCAACTCGTGCAGCTCCAGCGTGCGCTTGTCCTCGTAGGGGTCCACGAAGCGGTCGATCTTGCCGTCGGAGTCGCAGGTCAGGTCCGCCAGCACGCCGCGGCGCGTGGGCTCCTCGTCCAACCGGTGCACGGGCACGATGGGGAAGATCTGATCGATGCCCCAGGAGTCGGGCACGGACTGGAAGATCGAGAAGTTGCAGAAGTAGATGTCGCCCAGCAGCGAGGGGAGCTCGGACAGCTCGTCCGGGAGCTCGGTGCCGCCGCGGTCGAGCAGGCTGCGCCCGATGGCCCAGAACAGCTCCTCGGTGGCGGCGCGCACGGGCAGGCTCATGTAGCCGAGCCCGAACAGCGTCATCGCCTCCTCGCGGGCGTGCGACGCGTCGTGGTAGAGCTCCACCAGGCCGGACGTGCCGACCCGCTCGTACACGTCCAGCAGGTCGAGCAGGGGCTGCGGGACGTCGTCGCCCTCGGTCTCCACCAGGGTGTGCAGGGCCTGCACGTCGATGCGCGCGTCCATCTGGCGGGCGCCGAGCACGTCGCAGACCAGCACGGACGAGTAGGCCACCAGCGCCCGTCCGGATTCCGTCACGAGGTGCGGATGTGCCACGCCGGCGTCGTCACAGACCGTCTGCACGCGGTAGACGACGTCCGTCGCGTACTCCTGCACCGTGTAGTTGATGGACGACTCGCTCGCGGACTGGGAGCCGTCGTAGTCGACGCCCATGCCGCCACCGAGGTCCAGGTACCCCATGGGCGCGCCCTGCTTGACCATCCCGCAGTACACGTGTGCGAGCTCGCTCACGGCGTTCTTGATGCTGCGGATGTCGAAGACCTGCGAGCCGATGTGACAGTGCAGGAGCTGCAGGCAGTCGAGCATGTCGTGCGTGCGCAGGAGCTCGATGCCGCGCAGGATCTCCGACACCGACAGACCGAACTTGCCGCGCACCCCGGCCGAGTGCTCCCACCGACCCACGCCCTTGGCGGACAGCTTGACGCGCATGCCGATGCGCGGGCGCACCCGGTAGCGCTGGGCGTAGCGGATGATCAGCTCCAGCTCGTGGAAGCGCTCCACGACCGGGATGATGTGGCGCCCCAGCTTCGTGGCCAGGATGGCCATCTCGATGAACTCGTGATCCTTGAAGCCGTTGCAGATGATCGGCATCTGCTCGTGCCCGGTCGTCAGCGCCAGCACGGCCAGCAGCTCCGGGATCGAGCCCGCCTCCAGGCCGAAGCCCAGCTCGGCGCCCAGGTCGCGGATCTCCTCGCAGACATGGCGCTGCTGGTTGACCTTGATCGGGTACACGCACGTGTAGCCCGCCCGGTACTCCACCTGGCGGATGGCCTCGTCGAAGGCGCTGCGCAGCTCGCGCATGCGGTGATCGAGGAGGTCCGAGATGCGGATCAGCAGGGGCGGCTCGAACCCGCGCTCCTCGAGCCCGAGCACGATCTCGTGGAGGTCGATGCTGTGGGCCGGGTCCTTCCGCGGATAGATCTCGATGGTGCCGCGCGAGGAGATCCCGAAGTAGCCCTTGCCCCATTCACGGAGCCGATACAGCTCCTCCGCGCGCTCCACGGTCCAGGGCGCGGGCGGGGCGGGGGCTTCGGGAGCGGCGTCGGTGAGGCGTGGGTTCATGGGGGCCGAAAGGTACCGGACGGGGTCCGGTGGGGGAAGCGCCGGAGACGCAGGCACGTGGCTTGTATTCCGGTCACGCGTTCCCATACCGTTGCCCGCCCCCGACCCGAGGCCCCGCCGTCGTGACGTCCCGCGTGCAGACCGCTTCCGCGCCGTCCCCGCCCCGGTGGGGTGGGGAGGGCGCCGTGTGGCTCGCGCTCGCCCTGCTGGCCCTGGTCCCGCACCTGGGCGCGCTGGCCAACGGCTTCGCGTGGGACGACGTGTTCATCGTGCTGTCCAACCCGGCGGTGCGGGATGGCGACCCGGCGGCCGCGCTCACCCGTCCCTGGTGGCCCGCCGCCTTCACGTTCGCGGGGAGCGGGCTCTGGCGTCCCTTCACCTCCGCGGCCCTGGCCGCGCAGTGGGCGCTGTGGGGCGAGCGCCCGCTGCTCTTCCACGCGGTGGGGCTGGCGCTGCACGTGGCCGTGGTCCTGCTGCTCTTCGCGGTGCTGCGGCGGCACGTGGGCCGTGCCGCGGCCTGGGCGGGCGCGGCCGTCTTCGCGGTGCACCCCGTGCACGTGGAGGCGGTGGCCAACGGGGTGGGACAGGCCGAGCTGTGGGCCGCGCTCTTCGTGCTGATCGCCGTCCTCGCGCACGGGCGCTGGCTGGAGGAGACGCGCGTGGGCGCGCGGGTGGGCCTGCTGCTGCTCGTGGCGGCGGCGTACCTGGGCGGCGTGGCGTCCAAGGAGATCGCCGTCACGCTCCCGGCCCTCCTGCTGCTCCTGCCCGACGCCCGCGGCCGCCGTCCCGAGCGCGCGCTGCCGCTGCTCGGTCTGCTGGGCGCGGTGCTGGTGTTCCTGCTCGCGCAGCGCCTCGCGGTGGTGGGGAGCGTGCGGGGGGAGGTGCTCGCGCCGGAGCTGATCGGGCTGTCCACCGGGGCCCGCGTCCTGTCGGGCCTGTCCGCCTGGACGGACCACGCGCGTCTGCTGCTCTTCCCGCTCCACCTCTCCGCCGACTACGGACCCGCCGTGCGCTTTCCCGCCACCGGGGTGGACGGGGGCGTGCTGCTGGGAGCCGCCGTGCTGGCCGCCGCGCTCGCGGCTGCCTGGGCGGCCCGGGCGCGCCCGCTGCTCGCGGCTGGTCTGCTGTGGACGGTCGTGGCGCTGCTGCCCGTCTCCAACCTGATCATCCCGGCGGGCGTCCTGGTGGCCGAGCGCACGCTCTACCTGCCGTCCGTGGGCCTCGCGCTCGGGGTGGCGGGGGCGTGGGCCGCGCTCGCGGCCCGGTGGCCCGGACGGACCCTGCCGCTGGCCCTCGCGCTCGTGCTGACGGCGGGCGCGGCGCGCTCGGCCCTGCGCGTCCCGGTGTGGGCGAGCAGCGACGCCGTGCTGGCCAGCCTGGAGCGCGACCATCCGGGATCGCACCTCGTGCTCCGCCGGCAGGCGGCCCGTTTGCTGGCGGAGGGTCGCCTGGCGGAGGCGCAGGGCGTCTTCGACCGCGCCCTGGCGCTCGTGCCCCGGCACTTCTCGCTCCTGACCGAAGCCGCCCAGGTGGCGTCGGTGGCCGGGGACGCCACGCGGGCCGAGACGCTGGCTGCCCGGGGCGTGGACGTCTATCCCACGAGCCCGCACGGCTACCTGGTGCTGGCGCGCGTGCGGCGGCGAGCCGGGGACGAGGCGGGCGCGCGCGCGGCGCTGCTGGAGGGGATCCGCCGCGCCGACCCGCTCACGCCCCTCTGGACGGAGCTCGAGGCAGGGCGCACGATGACGGACGTGTCCGCTGTCGCCCATCCGCCGGAGGAGCTTCGATGAGTCGTCCCGCCGCCCGTGTCGCTACGCTGATCGCGCTGGTGCTCGCCGGATGGGCTCCCGCTCCCGTCTGGGCGCAGGAGGGCGCGCGCTACGTCCGCTTCGCCCTCCAGGGCGACACCGCGTACGGACGGGTGGACGGCAGCACCGTGCACGTGCTGTCGGGCGACTTCCTGCGCGGGGGCACCCCTACCGGGAGCACCCACGCCCTGCAGGACGTGACGCTGCTCGCACCGGTGGTGCCGGGGAAGGTCATCGCGGTCGGGCTCAACTACATGAGCCACCTGGGCGACCGGGGCTCGGCCACCTATCCCGGTCTGTTCGCCAAGTATCCGAGCTCCATCAGCGGGCCCGAAGCGGACATCGTGTATCCCGCCGATGCCACCGACCTGCACTACGAGGGCGAGCTGGTGCTCGTGATCGGGAAGGGCGGGAAGGACATCGCGCCCGAGGATGCCTGGGAGCACATCTTCGGCGCCACGGCCGGGAACGACGTGAGCGAGCGTGCCTGGCAGCGCGACGACCTGCAGTGGTTGCGTGCGAAGGCCTCCGACGGATTCGGGCCCATCGGTCCGGTGGTGGCCACGGGCCTGGACTATGGCGACCTGCTCGTGGAGACCCGCGTCAACGGCGAGGTGCGCCAGCACCAGCGCACCACCGATCTGATCTTCGACATCCCCACCATCGTCAGCTACGTCAGCCGCTACGTGACGCTGGAGACCGGCGATCTGATCTTCACCGGCACGCCCGGCACCACGCGGGCCGTGCGGCCGGGGGACGTGGTGGAGGTGGAGGTCGAAGGCGTGGGCACGATCCGCAACCGCGTGGTGGCGGATACGCGGGCCCCGCGCCCGTAGGGGCGCTGCGCGACCCACGCGGGGCGCGCGGCCGGTTCAGAACGCCCAGCCGACCTGCAGCCCCACATGCCACCAGTTCGTGTGCTGTGAGAGCGCCCGCTCCGCGGTCCAGGTCTTCGCGAGCTCGGACCGGATCAGCGTCGATCCGATGCGGGCGGCCAGACCGAAGCTCGTGCCCGGGCCCGTGCGGGTGCGCGTGGTCAGGTCCCCGTCCAGCCACCGCATGCGCTCGTGGTCCTGCACCACGGCCAGCGTCACGAACGGGTTGAGGCCCAGCGTGTGGGTGGAGCGGAACTCGTGGCCGAGCGAGAGGCCGACGCGGCGGCGTACGCGGTCGAAGTCACCGTCGACGTCGTAGGTCGTGCCGACGACGCCGTTGGCGTCGGGGCCCGTCCGGGACGAGAGGCTCGACTCGTACGACGTGCGCGCTTCCCCGGCGAGACCGCACACCTGCACGGGCCCGTCGGTGAGCTCCCAGCCGACGCGGAGGTCCGTGGTCCGCATGTTCTCCTTCTGCGCGAACATGTCGAGCGAGGAGCGGCTGACCCCCACGTTCAGCCGACCGGCCCGGACCGCGAGGCTCGCGGCTCCTCCGGTGGCGCCGTCGGTGCCTTCGAACCCGAGCGAGATCGCGGCGACGCGGGTAGGCTGCCCCATGCACACCTGGGCCGCCGAGACCGAGGGTGTAGCGAACGTCACGGCTGCCCCGGCCGCGAGTACCACGATCGTCGACGTCCTCATCGGTGTCTCCTCCGGTCGGGATTGCTGCCTGCGTGCGCTGTCCGTCGCGTGCGTCGCTCCGGCCCTGCTTCCTTCCTACAGCCGGGGATGCGGAGGGGCAAGCGCCATACCGGCGCGAGGGTCAGGCGTCGCCTGGCGGAGGCGACGGCACTGTGCTCGCTCGGGGACGCACCCCGTCTCCGCGAAGGGACAGTGCCACCGCAGCGCGCGCGGCTCCGTCAGTTCGTCGCCACGTACCATACGAACCCACCCGCCAGCGCGCCCAGCAGCCCCAGGCGCACCCAGAAGCGACCGCCCGACGTGCTGTCCACCCGTGTCCATAGGGCCACCACGGTGCACACCCCCGGCCGCATCAGGTCGGGCGGGATCTCGGACTCGCGGCGGTAGATCTCCACGGCCTCCAGATCCTCCGGCCACACGTCGTCGACGGGCGTGGAGCGCAGCGGCAAGCCGTTCAGGTAGACGGCCGCCGGACACAGCCGGCTGCCGAGCTGCATCCCCTCCGCACCGTAGCGATACCGCAACCCGGGGATGCGTTGGAACGCGTGCGACAGGAAGGCGATCTCAGACAGGTCCTCGCGTGTGAGGAAGCGCCCCTCGCCCGTACGTTGCCCGGACGCGTAGCGCCGATCGAAGTCGCGCAGGCCGCGCCGCCCGCGGTCGCTGCGCCGCGCGCTGACCACCACCGGAGGCAGCTCCAGCGCGTCCACCGCCAGGCGCACGTCCAGGGTGAGCGTTTCGCGCTCCGACACCGCCAGCGGTGCGCTGGTCACCGGCTCGTAGGCCAGAGCGGCGAAGCGAATCCGCACCGTATCCGCATGCGGGAGCGGCAGCGCGAAGGAGCCGGTGCTGTCGGTGGTGACCGACAGCCCGGCCCGGTCGTTCTCCGCCAGCAGCGAGACGGTCACGTCGCGCACCGGCGTCCCGGTCGTACCGTCCACGACCCGGCCGGTCACGGTCTGCGCGGAGCCCGGGAGCGTCGCGCCGAGCAGCAGCAGGACGCCCCCGACGCACGGGCGAGGCGTGCGAACCGCACCGACCCGGACCATGCCCGCCAGCGCGGGCTTCACCCCGCCACCAGGAGCAGGAAGCTGCCGATCAGGCCGCCCAGGATGCCCATGCGCACCCAGAATCCCCGCCCGTCGCTGGTCTCGCCCACCTTCGTCCAGAGCGCCGCGACCGTGCAGAGGGGACGACCGCCGGCGAAGGACAGCTCGGGCGGGATCTCCGCCTCGCTGCGGTAGATCTCCACGCCTTCCAGGTCGCTGGGGAAGACCAGCTCGTCGAGGTCCGGGTTGCCCACGTACATGCCGTTCAGGAACACCCCTCCGGGGCAGAGTCGGTTGTCGCCCAGCCGCAGCGTGCCGTCGGGCGCCCGGTGCCGGCGCAGGCCTCCGATGGTCACGAGCCGGGTCGAGAGCCGGAAGGCCGTCTCCAGCTCCTCGCCTTCCAGGATGCGACCGAATCCGGTCTGGCGCACGCGGGCGCGTCGACGGGCGAAGTCGCGGTGGGCCCGGGAGACGTCGCGTCCGCGCGCGGTGATCACCAGCGGCTCGAGCGCCAGCGCCGCTACGGCCAGCGTGATCTCGACCTCGAGCCGCTCGTCCGGCCCCACCGTGACGGACGTGGGCGCGGTCGTGCGGTAGCCCAGCGCGGAGGCCTGCAGACGGACGGTACCGCCGCGCGTGAGCGGCAGGGAGAAGAATCCGGACGAATCGGTCTCGACGGCGAGCAGGGGCTGTCCCTCCTCCGACAGCACCGTGACGGCGGCGGCCGCGATCGGTGCGGCGCGGGTCTGGTCCACCACTCGGCCCTCCACCCGCTGCGCCGAGGCGGAGCCGGGTGCGGCGAGTGCGAGTGCGAGCACGGCCACGACGAACGGGACTCGACGCCCGCGGCCGTGCCTCGCCATCTTCGGGGTCCGGCTCCGCGTCCGGAGCCCGGGGTCCGCCCGCGAGGAGGCTCGGCTGTGAGGAGAAGGGGCACACGCATCGCCCGCGCGCTGTGGCTGGCGAGCGTGCTCGGTGCCTGCGACGACACGGTGCCCCCGGGGGCCCGCGTGGACCGGCCCTCCCTGTCGGGCGAGGCGGCCTTCGAGCGCGTGCGCACCCAGCTCGACTTCGGACCGCGCGTGCCGGGCCAGCCCGGTCACGCGGCCCAGCTGGCCTGGATGCAGGCGGAGCTCGCACCCCTGGCCGACACGGTGGTCCTGCAGCCCTTCGATGCCGTGACGACGTCGGGGGACACGCTGCGCCTGACCAACGTCATCGCGCGCTTCCAGCCCGAGGCCACGCGCCGGCTCCTGCTGCTCACGCACTGGGATACGCGTCCGCGCTCCGATCAGGCCAGCGACCCTGCGCAGCGCGACATCCCCGTCCCCGGGGCCAACGACGGCGCGTCCGGTACGGCGATCCTCCTCGAGCTGGCGGGCCTGTTGGCCACCCAGGCGCCGCCCGTCGGTGTGGACCTGCTCTTCGTCGACGGGGAGGACTACGGCCCCACGACCGCCGACATGTTCTTCGGCTCGCGCCACTACGCGGCCACGCTGCCCGACGACGCACATCCGGTCTACGCGGTGCTGCTCGACATGGTGGGCGATGTGGACCCATCCTTCCCGATCGAAGGCTACTCTGCGGACGCCGCGCGCGACCTCGCGCTCCGCGTGTGGGGCGTGGCGCGCGACCTGGGCTACGAGCCCTGGTTCCCCACGCGCGTCGGGATCCGGATCACCGACGATCACCTGCCCCTGTTGGAGAAGGGGATACGGGCCATCGACGTGATCGATTTCGACTACGGCCCGCGCAACAGCTGGTGGCATACCCCGCAGGACGACCTCTCCCACGTCAGCGCCGCCACCCTCGGCATGGTGGGCGAGGTCGTGGCCGAGTGGGTCTACCGCGGCGGCTGAGACGTCGCACCCGCGTCCCCGTTCCCTGGAGTGCCGTTCGTGTCCCCATCGTCCGTTCGCGTTGCCGTGGTCCAGCCCGAGGCGGTCTACTTCGATCCCGAGCGCAACCTCGCCGAGGCCTGCGCCTGGATCCGGCGCGCCGGCGCCGAGCGCCCCGATCTGATCCTGCTCCCCGAGGCGTACGTGGGGGGCTATCCCTGGGGGCTCCGGTTCGGGACCGCGATCGGCGGGCGCACCGAGGAAGGGCGCACCTGGTTCGCGCGCTACCACGCGGGGGCCATCGACGTGCCGGGTCCGGCCACCGCCGCGCTGGGTGAGGCGGCGCGCGAGGTCGGCGCCACCGTGGCCATCGGCGTCATCGAGCGCGACAGCACCTTCGGTGGCGGGACGCTGTACTGCACGCTCCTCTACTTCGGGCCCGACGGCACGCTGCTCGGCAAGCACCGCAAGCTGAAGCCGACGGCGGGGGAGCGCACGGTCTGGGGCGAAGGGGATGGCAGCACCCTGCCGGTGGTGGACCTGCCCGCCGGAGGACGCGTGGGCGGCCTCATCTGCTGGGAGAACTACATGCCGCTGGCGCGCACGGCCATGTACGCCAAGGGCGTGCAGATCTGGGTCGCCCCCACCGCGGATGCGCGCGACCGCTGGCAGGCGACGATGCGCCACATCGCGGTCGAAGGCCGCTGCTTCGTGCTCGGGTGCAACCAGTTCGTGACGCGGTCCCAGTACCCGGACGATCCGTTCCTGGCCGCCGAGCTGGGGGACCGCCCCGACGTGCTGAGCCCGGGCGGCTCGGTGATCGTCTCGCCGCACGGGGACGTGCTGGCGGGCCCCCTGCTGGGGGAGGCCGGCGTGCTGACGGCCACGCTGGACCTGGGCGAGATCGCACGGGCCCGCTTCGACTTCGACGTGGTGGGCCACTACGCCCGCCCCGACGTCTTCCGTCTCGTGGTGGACGAGACGCCGCACCCGCCGGTGGCCTTTTCGCCCGACCGCGCCTAGATTCGAACCACTGGAGCGCGCGCGCCGCCCGGATCCTCCCTGGGTCCGGGCGGGCCGTTTTTTCGGGGGTGGACCGGCCCACGGAGCCGGCCCCGGAGGAGGATGGGATGACGGAAGCGACACTCGAGCGCACCGCCCGCTTTCTCGAAGAGGTCGAGCGGTACAGCGCCCACAACTACGCCCCGCTGCCGGTCGTGCTGGAGCACGGCGAGGGGGTGTGGGTGCACGACGTCGAGGGGCGGCGCTACCTCGACATGCTCAGCGCCTACTCGGCCGTCAACCAGGGCCATCGCCACCCGCGCATCGTGGCCGCGGCCGTCGAGCAGCTGGGTCGCCTCACGCTCACGTCGCGGGCCTTCCACAACGACCAGATGGGGCCCTTCCTGCGCGAGCTGTGCGAGCACACCGGCTACGCCCGGGCGCTCCCGATGAACACGGGCGCCGAGGCCGTGGAGACGGCCATCAAGATGGTCCGCAAGTGGGGCTACACCGTGCGCGGCGTGCCCGACGGCCAGGCGGAGATCCTCGTGTGTGCGGGCAACTTCGCGGGGCGGACCACCACGGTGATCTCGTTCTCCTCCGAGGAGGCCTACCGCACCGGGTTCGGGCCGTTCACACCGGGCTTCCGCATCGTGCCCTACGGCGACCTGGACGCGCTCGCCGCCGCCATCGGTCCCCACACGGTGGGCTTCCTCGTGGAGCCCATCCAGGGCGAAGGCGGTGTCGTGGTCCCGCCCGACGGCTACCTCCGGGGCGCGGCCGACCTGTGCCGCACGCACGGCGTGGCCTTCATGGCCGACGAGATCCAGACCGGTCTGGGGCGCTGCGGACGCATGTTCTGCAGTGCGTGGGAGGACGTGCGGCCCGACGTGGTGATGATCGGCAAGGCGCTCTCGGGGGGCGTGTATCCTGTCTCGGCCGTCCTCGCCGACGACGCGCTCATGGACGTGTTCCGCCCGGGTGACCACGGCTCCACGTTCGGCGGCAACCCGTTGGGCGCGGCCATCGCCCGTGCTGCGCTCGCGGTGCTCGTGGACGAGCGGCTGCCCGAGCGCGCCGCGGAGCTCGGCGCCTGGTTCATGGAGCGGCTGCGGGACATCGGGGCACCGTGCGTGAAGGACGTGCGGGGACGCGGCCTCATGATCGGCGTCGAGGTGGACGGCCGTGCCCGGCCGTACTGCGAGGCCCTGATGGAGCGCGGCATCCTGGCCAAGGAGACGCATACGACCGTGATCCGCTTCGCGCCGCCGCTCGTGATCGAGCGCGAGACGCTGGAGTGGGCCGCGGACGAGATCGAGGCCGTGCTGACGGCCTGACCGCCTAGCGCGTGGGTGCCGCCGCTCCGGAAGCCGGTTCGTCGTCGGGTGTGGGCGCGCCGTCGCCCTCGCGGGGCAGCACGCGACGGAAGCGCAGCGTCCCGCCGGCGTCGTAGAGTTCCACGGCCATCTGGTCGGCAAAGAAGCGCAGCACGCACCATCCGCCCCCACTGAACGCCAGGAAGCTGCCGGGTGCGGCGAGCACACGGGTCGCGTTGTCGTCCCCTGCGCCACCCCCGCACACGGCGTTCGACAGCCCGCCCCCCACCTCGGCGAACTCGGTGATGTGGTCGTGCCCCGCCACGTAGAGGTGTGCGTTCCCCTGCAGGTAGGGAAGCGCATACTCCACCATCTCGTCGGACGGGCCGTGCAGGCCGCTGGAGGCGAGGGGATGGTGCCCGAACGCCACCGTCCAGTCGGCGGGCCGACCGAGCTCGCCGCCGAGCCACGCGAGCTGGGCCCGCGCCTCCGGCTCCTCGTCGTCGATGGGCTCCGTGTCCAGCGCCACGAAGTGCAGCACGCCCACGCCCGGCACGGAGCGGGTGAACGCGTAGTACGGCGCCGGCAGGTCCCAGCGGGGGTCGAGGGCCGAGTACTCCACCTGCGCGTCCACCGAGCCACGATGGTCGTGGTTCCCGAGCGACGGACGGATGCCCACGGTGTCCCAGAAGCCCTCGGTGTACACCTCCTCGAAGACGCGCGCCCACTTCGGGTCGTCCACCGACTCCACGCCGTCGGGATAGAAGTTGTCGCCCACGGTGAGGACCAGGTCCGGCGGATCGTCGGCATGCACGTCCGCCATGCGGCGCGCCAACTCCCGCTGCCCCTCGTCTCCGGTGCCCCAGTCCCCGAGGACCAGGACGCGGAAGGACGGTCCCTGGGGCAGGCGGTCGAGCATCGTGGGAAAGCCCGCATCCCGTTCGGGCCGCAGCCCGCCGCAGGCGGCGAGGCCGGCAGCGCCGATCAGCAGGAGGGGGCGCGCAGCGCGTCGGGCGCTTGACCGTCGCCGGAGCGCGCTCCACCGTCCCTGCCCATGCCCCTTCGTATCCGCGCCCTGCTCGGGGGCGCGCTCCTGGCCGTCGGCCTGCTCACCTGGACGCCGGTGCCTGCCGGCGTCTGGAACGACGACGGTGTCTACCTGGTGATCGCGCAGTCGCTGGCCGCGGGCGAGGGGCTGCGCTACGGCGGGGTGCCGGGAGGTCCCGCCGCCTCCAAGTTCCCCCCGGTGTGGCCGGCCCTGGTCGCCCTGGTCGGAGGCGCCACGCCCGACCACGGCGGACGCCTGGTGTTCGTGAACCTCGCCCTCCTGGCGCTGGCCGGTACGCTGCTCGCGGCCTGGCTCTCGGATCACCTCGGCATCCCTCCCGTGCGGGCGGCCCTGCTGGCGTTGCTGGCGTCCCTGCCGGGACCCCTGTGGACGGTCGCCGCCATCCCGCTGTCGGAGCCGCTGTTCCTCGTGGCGGTGCTGCTGGCGCTCGGGGCGGCGGCCCGGGTGGAGCGAGGCGACGGCCTGCGCGCCGAGGCGACCCTGCTGGCCGCGTTGGGCCTGGCCTTCTACACGAGGACGGTGGGCGCGGTCCTGCCCTTGGCGGTCGTGCTGGCCCTCCTCCTCCGTCGCCGCCCCGCGCCCGCGCTGCGCGTGGGTCTGGGCTCGGTGCTCCTCGCGCTTCCCTGGATCCTGTGGAGCGGGGCGGCCACGCGCGCGCTCGATCCCGGCCTGCGCGACACCCTGGGCTCGTACGGGAGCTGGTGGATCGGTCAGATCCGCACCGAGCCTGCCGCCTACCGCGCCTGGCTGGGACAGAACCTGGAGGCCGTGGTGCGGGACGCCACCGCGCTCCTGCTGCCCGGTGTGGAGGGAGCGGCGGGGCTGCTGCTCGCGGTCCCCGTGTGGGGGGCGGTGGTCGTCGGGCTGATCCGGATCGGCCGGGCCTCGCGCACCGTGCCGCTGGCGCTCCTGGGGTCGCTCACGCTGGTGTGGCTCTGGCCCTTCCAGTCGGCCCGGCTGCTCACCCCGTGGGCGCCGCTCCTGATGGCCGCTCTCCTGCTGGGCGCCGGTCGGATGCTCCGCGCAGGCCGGGCGGCCCCGGCCGCCCTGGGCGGTGCCATGGCGGGGGTGGTCGTGCTGGCGGCGCTCCTGCACGCCTGGGCGCTCGGGACCGGCCGGCCGTGGCGGGGCCTGGAGCAGCGGGCGGAGGCGCTGGCGCGTGCCGTGGCCTCCGTGGAGGCCCATGTGCCGCCCGACGGGGTGGTGGGCGCGCCCGAGATGTGGGCGGCGCTGCGGGTGCACACCGGCCGGCGGGCGGCGCCCAGCGCCCGCTTCCTGCCGCTCCAGACCCGAGCCCCGTCGTGGGGATCTCCCGCCCAGCAGGTCGCGCTGTGGCGCGCCACCGGCATCGACCACGTGCTCCTGGAGCACGCGGGCGGCGTGCACGCCGAGACGCTGACGCGGCTGGAGGAGCGGTGCCCGGGCGCAGTGCACATCCTGGACACGCAGCCCGGGATGCTGCTCGTCCGGGTGGGGTTGGACGAAGCCTGTCTGCGACGCTGGGATTCGGCCGCGCCCCCGTCCTGACGGGCTAGGGGAGTAGAGGTGCTGCCGCGGCGGAGCCGCGCAGCCAGGCACGACCTGGATCGCGGGGAGCCGGCGCGGCGGAGCGCCTGTGCCTCACCACTCGATCGATCCCTGCTGGGTGGTGTCGATCCCTTCGCCGCGGCCCCCGCCCAGCAGCACCTCCTCCACCTGCTTGTAGAGGAAGTCACGCGACTTCCGGTCCCGGGGATCGAGCCCGTAGTGGTTGATCAGGAGCGTCTGGTGCTGCAGCCATTCCTGCCAGCAGTCCTGGCAGATCGACGCGAGGATACGCTCCCCCAGCTCGGTCCGGAACGGCGGGCGCGCGAGCTTGGGCGCATCCTCGCGGGAGCAGCGCTGGCACTGGATGGTCTCCACGGGTCCTCCTCGGACGGGCGTCGGGTCGGCCCGGGTACCCGAGGCTGCGGGCAGGGGTCCGGCCCGGCGCGGTGCGTCGGCTTGGTCGTCGGGCGTGGACCCCGTACATTGCCGCCGCTTCGCCCGCCGGGGAGCGACGGCGGTGCGGTGTGTCGGCAGGCAGCCCCGCGGGCGGGTGCCGATCCGCGGCCATGGCCGGACGGACCATGGGTTGTCGCTATCAGGATGATGTGACTCATCCGCTCCACCGTCGGTCTCCATCTGCGGACACGAGACGAGGAGCGCGCTGTTGGTCGACAGACACCCCGGCCCGGACGGGAGCATCGCGGTCCACATGGCCCCACGGCTCACAGCACTGGGACGCACCCATATCGGGCTGGTCCGTGGGCGCAACGAAGACGCGTTCCGCGTCGGGGACGACCACTCGTTCGCGATCGTCGCCGACGGGATGGGCGGGGGACCTGCCGGGGATGTCGCCAGTCGCATCGCGGCCGACGCCGCCACCGCCCACCTGGATGGCTTCCGCGCCGCGCTCCGGGGGGGGCAGGGGGGGTCGGCGTCGCGCTCCGCCCTCCTGGCCCGGGCGGTCGGAGAATCGGTCCGGCTGGCCAACCAGGCGGTCCGGGCGCGCGTCCTGGCCGATCCGTCCTTCCACGGCATGGGTTGCACGCTCACGGTCGCGGCGGTGGATCCCGACACGGCCGTGTTCGCGGTGGGTCACGTCGGCGACAGCCGCGCCTACCGGGTCGGGCGCAGCGGATGGCAGCGACTCACCCAGGACCACACGCTGGCGCAGGAGTCCGTGGACGAAGGTCGGCTGACGCGCGAGGCCGCACGCACCCATCCCTTCGGCCACGTCCTCACCCGGGTCATCGGCATCGATCCCGACGTCGATCCCCAGGTCACGCTCGGGCGCCTGGAGCCGGGCGACACGCTGCTGCTGTGCACGGACGGGCTGATCCGGGTGGTCGAGGAGGACGACGTGGTGGCGCGCGCGGGATCGGGCGCGGCGCTGGCCGACATCGCCGACGCGCTCGTGCACGAGGCGGTCGAAGGGGGAGGCCCCGACAACGTGACCCTGGTGCTGCTCCGCGCGGACGAGGACGGCGGTTGAGCGGCCCGCGCGCGGCGATCGTCGGAACGGGCTTCGACGTGCCCGACCGGATCGTCACCAACGAGGATCTCTCGCGCCGGATGGACACCTCGGACGAATGGATCCGGGAGCGCACCGGCATCCGCGAGCGCCGCTGGGCCGAAGACGGCACCACCTCCGCCGACATGGCGGCCCGCGCCTCCCGGCGTGCCCTGGAGGCGGCCGGGTTGGAGCCCGGGGCGCTGGACGCGATCGTGCTGGCCACGCTCAGCCCCGACCACTTCTTCCCCGGCACCGGCGTCTTCCTCCAGCGTGAGCTGGAGGTGCCCGGGATCCCGGCGCTCGACATCCGGGCGCAGTGCAGCGGCTTCCTGTACGGTCTCTCGGTGGCGGATGCCTGGATCCGGGCCGGCACCTACCGCACGATCCTCCTGGTCGGCGTGGAGATCCAGTCGAGCGGTGTGGACGTCTCCACCCGCGGACGGGACATGGCGGTGCTGTTCGGAGACGGCGCCGGGGCGGCGGTGCTGACCGCGACGGACGAGCCGGGCCGGGGCGTGCTGTCCACCCATCTGTACGCGGACGGACGCCACGCCGAGACGTTGTGGTGCGACGCGCCCGCGAGCCGTCGGCACCCGCGCATCTCCGCGGAGGACCTGGAGACAGGGCGGCAGTATCCATCCATGGAAGGCCGCGAGGTCTTCCGCCACGCGGTCGAGCGCATGCCGGAGGCCATGGAGGCGGCGCTGGCCGCGAACGGGTTCACCACCGCCGACCTCGACCTGTTGATCCCGCACCAGGCCAACCTGCGCATCTCGGAGATGGTGCGACGCCGCCTCGGTCTGCCCGAGGAGAAGGTCCTCAACAACATCGAGCGCTACGGAAACACGACGGCGGCCACCATCCCCATCGCCCTGGCGGAGGCCGTGCAGGCGGATCGGGTCCACGCCGGGGACCTGGTGGGCTTCGTCGCGTTCGGTTCCGGCTTCACCTGGGCGAGCGCGCTCGTCCGCTGGTAACGGCGCACCGTCGCCGTTCCGCGACCCGGGCGCGACGACCCCGACGCGCGCTCGCGACCGTCCGGGACTGGACAGCCCTTCCCCCCGGATTACCTTTTTGGTCTTCGGCGGCCCCGGTCTTGCAGGGTTGTCGCTCGTAGGCCACGCCGTTCCGGCCTGCGCTACGCCAAGACAGGACGACACGGCGATGAACAAGAAGCAGCTGGCCCACATCGAAAAGAGACTCCTCGACGAGCGCGCCCGCGCGCTGCGCTCGCTGGGGCTGTTCGACCAGATGGCCAAGGCGGATCGCGAGGGTGGCGACTCCGACCTGGCCGCGTATACCGACCACATGGCGGACCAGGGCACCGAGGCCATGGAGCGCGAGAAGGCGGCGCTCTTCGCCACCAAGGAAGGCCGCTACCTCTACCGCCTGGAAGAGGCGCTCAGACGGCTCTACAACGATCCCGACAACTTCGGGAAGTGCCACACCTGCGGCGCCGAGGTGGGCTTCGAGCGGCTGGACGCCCTGCCGCACGCCCGCTACTGCATCGACTGCAAGCGCAAGGAGGAGGGCGCCGCCGCCGCCTGATCCCGGCCGCGGTCCGCTCCGCACGCGAAAGACGCCCCCGCTGCCGGCTGCAGCGGGGGCGTCTCGCGTTCAGGGCGGGCGTGTCGTAGGGAGCGGGCCTCTAGCGCCGTCTCGGATCCCCGGCGGCCTCCAGCAGGACGGCGCCCGCGGCCTCCTGCTGCCAGCGCTTGAGCGAGGGCACCTCGGCCAGCTCCGCTTCGCTCCGGGGTGCCCGGCGCGCGATCTCCATCAGCACCGCGTTGGGGACCAGCAGGCCGCGATCGAGCCCCAGCTCGTCCGCCCGGCGGTTGCGGGCCGCCTTGAGGCGATCCATGCGCTCCTCCTCCTCGCGCGTGGGCCGCTCCGTGCGCGGGCCGCCCTTGCGGGGGAAGGGAGCGATCGTGGACGCCGGCTGGGCCCGCGCCTCGCGCACGGCCCGGAGCAGATCGTCGCCGGCGGTCCGCGCCACGGTCTTGGAGATCCCGCGCAGCGACGCGAGCTCGTCCGCGGATGCGATCGCGCCCGACGCGGCCTCCGCCAGGACGCGGTCCTCCGCGATGCGGAACGGAGCGCGGTCCCGCTCGCGCGCCAGCGCGTCCCGCCAGCCCCAGGCGGCGCGCAGCGCCTCCAGGCTCGCCGGGTCCAGCTTGCGCGCGCCCGCGAAGCGGGTCACGGGGTCGAGCGGCTCCTCGTCCGTCGGCCACCCCACCTGCTCCAGCAGCGCGAACTCCTCCTCCGCCCAGTGCAGCCGTCCCAGGTCCTCGAGCTTGCCGCGCAGCAGGTCCCACAGCGCGCCCAGGCTCCGCGTGTCGGCGGCCGCATAGGCGATCTGCTCCTCGGTCAGGGGCCGTTGGGCCCAGTCCGCGCGCTGGTACTTCTTGGACAGGGTGATGCCCTGGTAGCGCTCCAGCAGGGCGGACAGACCGGTCTGGGCCTCGCCCGCCAACGCGGCCGCGATCTGGGTGTCGAGGATGGAGCGGACCTCGAGTCCGAGGTCGCGGTCGAGGAGACGCAGATCGTAGTCCGAGCCGTGCAGGAGCACGGGTCGGGCCGGGTCGGCCAGGGGGTCCCGCAGGGCGTCGGCCGGATCGAAGGCCAGCGTGTCGACGACGAACGTCTCCGCGTCCGTGGACACCTGGAGGAGGCAGATCCGATCGGAGTAGCGGTGGAAGCCGGCTGCCTCCGTGTCCAGCGCGAAGCGGGCCGCGGATGCGAGCGCGCGGGCGAGCCGCTCCGCGCCGGCCTCATCCTCCACCCAGATCGTCTTCCCGTGCCCCAGGCCCGGCCTCCCTTCGCCATCGGTAGCTCCCGGAGCGCTGCAACGGTGGGGTCACGCTCCGGACGACGCCCCCGGTACTCGCCTGCATGGACGGGGTTCCGTGCCTTGATCGGGCGTGGCCCTCCCCGCACGTTTCGGGTCGCGCCGCCCCCGGCGGAGCGTCACCGGACCTCCCGGACCCCACATCTCCCCGCGCCTGGGCCCGCATGTCGCTGCGAACCAAGATCGTCTGCACCCTCGGTCCCGCCTCGAGCTCCCCCGAGACGGTGCGGGCCCTCATCGAAGCCGGCCTCGATGTGGCCCGTGTGAACATGTCGCACGGCACGCACGAGGAGCACGCGCGGGTCATCGAGACGCTGCGGGTGGAGGCGGCGGCGGCGGGGCGGCCGGTGGGGATCCTGGTGGACCTGCAGGGTCCGCGGATCCGGGTCGGGCACCTGGACGCGCCCGTGGACCTGGTGGAGGGGGCCCGGGTCGTCTTTGCGCCGGAGGAGACGGCGGGGACGGGCGAGCTGCCCACCACCTACGACCCCCTCGCGTCGGAGGTGCGGCCCGGCGACCTGCTCCTCCTGGACGACGGGCTGCTCGAGCTGCGCTGCACGGGCACGTCCGGGGAGCGGGCCGAGTTCGAGGTGCTGCGCGGCGGGGTGCTCAAGAGCCACAAGGGCATGAACCTGCCGGGCGTCGCGCTCGGCGCGCCGTCGCTGACGGAGAAGGATCTGCTGGACCTCGACTTCGCCCTGCAGCACAACGTCGAGTTCGTGGGGCTGTCGTTCGTCCGGGCCGCCTCCGACGTCCAGCGCGTGAAGGAGATCGTGGCCGAGCGTGCGCTGGTGGTGGCCAAGATCGAGATGGCCATCGCGCTGCGGGACCTCGAGGCCATCCTGGCCGCCACGGACGCCGTCATGGTGGCGCGCGGCGACCTCGGCGTGGAGCTGCCCTTCGAGCAGGTCCCGCTGGCGCAGAAGCGCATCGTGCAGGCGGCCAACCTCTACGGCCGGCCCGTCATCACGGCCACGCAGATGCTCGAGTCCATGATCGAGCATCCGCGACCCACACGGGCGGAGGCGTCCGATGTCGCCAACGCGATCCTGGACGGCACGGACGCGGTGATGCTCTCCGGGGAGACGGCGGTGGGGCGCTACCCCGTGGGTGCGGTGCGCGCCATGGTGCGCATCGCCAGCGAGGTGGAGCGCGCCGGAGCCGAGCGCCTCGCCTCCCGTCTGGGTGCGCTGGGCTCCGACGTGCAGCGGCACGGCGCCTCGATCCGCGAGCATGCCATCGCGTCCGCCACGGCCGAGGCGGCGCGCCGCCTCAAGGCGCCGGCCATCGTGGTCATCACGCGCTCGGGGTTCAGCGCCCGGCTGGTCTCCTCCTACCGCGTGCCCGTCCCGATCTTCGGGGTCTGCACCGATCCCCTGCGCTACCGCGAGCTGTCCCTCGTGTGGGGCGTCGTGCCCGTGCTCGCCGATCCCGACGAGGTCAGCTACGAGTCGCTGACCGAGATCGGCAAGCGCGCCGTGGTCACCTCCGGAGTGGGCTCGCCCGGCGAGTCGATCGTGGTCACGTCCGGCTTCCCGTTCCACCGCACGGGATCGACGAACACACTCCGGATCGAGCCGCTGTGAGGCTCACCTTCCTGGGGACCGGGACCTCGTTCGGGGTCCCCGTCATCGGGTGCGCGTGCGCGGCCTGCACGTCCCCCGATCCCCGGGACCGGCGCACGCGTCACGGCGCGCTGCTCGAGTGGGGCAGCGACCGCCTCCTGATCGACACGCCGCCCGAGCTGCGCCTGCAGCTCCTCGCGCAGCGCGTCGACGACATCGACGCGGTATGGTTCACGCATGCCCATGCCGACCACGTGCACGGGATCGACGACCTGCGGGTCTTCTCCTTCCGGGGGGGTCGGGACGTCCCCGCGTACGTCCCGGAGGGCACGTCGGACTACTTCCACGCGCGTTTCCCCTACATCTTCGATCCGGGTGTGCAGGTGGCGGAGGGGACCTCCAAACCGCACGTGCGCCTCATCGAGGTCTCGCCTGTCCGACCGATCGAGGTGCTGGGCCGACCGGTGTGGCCGCTGCCCGTTCCCCATGGCGCGTTGACCGTGTACGGGTTGCGGGTGGGCGGGCTCGGCTACATCACGGACGGGAAGCGACTCTCCCCGGAGGTCGAGCGCGCGCTCGAGGGCGTGCGCGTGCTGGTCCTCAACGCGCTCTGGTTCGGGCGTCCCCATCCCACCCATTTCAACGTGGAAGAGGCGGTCGCGGCCGCGGAGCGCATCGGCGCCGAGCGCACCTACCTCACCCACCTGACGCACCGCGTCACGCACCAGGAGCTCGAGGCGAAGCTGCCGACCGGCGTGCTTCCCGCGTACGACGGACTCACCGTGGAGATCCCGGAATGAACGACCTGAACGCCTGGAGTCTCGACTACGCGAACGCGCGCGCGGAAGCGCTGGCCGGACGCGGGCCCGCGCACGCCGACCTGAACGGATCTCTGGCCACCCGGTTCCGGGAGGCCCACGCCGTGGTCGAGCGGCGCCGGGAGGAGGGGGTGCTGGGCTTCATGGAGCTCCCCGGCCGTCAGGACCTGGTGAGCGCCGTGCAGGGGCTGGCCGACGGGTTCGGGCAGTGGTTCGAGACGGTCGTGGTGATCGGGATCGGAGGGTCGGCCCTGGGCGCGCTGGCGCTGCGCGACGCGCTGCTGGGGCCGCACTGGAACGAGCGCAACGTCGAGGCCCGGGACTACTTCCCGCGCCTCTACTTCCTGGACAATCCCGATCCCACGGTCGTCGCCGACCTGCTGGCGGTGATCGAGCCCACGCGCACGCTCTTCAACGTGGTGAGCAAGTCGGGGTCGACCGCCGAGACCATGGCGCTGTATCTCGTCGTGCGGAAGCTGCTGGACGACGCGGTGGGTCCCGACGCCGCCCGCGGCCACTTCGTCTTCACCACCGATCCCGAGCGGGGACCGCTGCGCACGCTGGCGCAGGAGCAGGGGATCCCCACCCTCGCGGTTCCCGGCAACGTGGGGGGCCGCTTCTCGGTCCTGTCCCCGGTGGGACTCTTCCCGGCCGCGCTGACGGGGATCGATCTGCGGGCTCTGATGGCGGGGGCCGCGGCGATGGACGAGCGCTGTCGCAGCACCGACCTCCTGGCCAACCCCGCGGGCCTGCTCGCGACCTTGCTGCATGCGTGGGATACCGACCACGGCACACCCATCCACGTGCTCATGCCGTACGCCAACCGGCTGCGGTCCTTCGCGCTGTGGTTCCAGCAGCTGTGGGCGGAGTCGCTGGGCAAGGAGAGGGAGGGCCGGGGCGTGGGTCCCACCCCGCTCCCCGCGGTGGGCGCCACGGACCAGCACGCCCAGGTCCAGCTGTTCATGGAGGGGCCGCTGGACAAGTTCGTGGTCTTCCTGGCCATCCACGATTTCGCCGAGACGCTGACCATCCCGGACGTGCATCCCGACATCGAGGCTGCGCGTTACCTGGCGGGGCACACCGTCGCCCACCTGCTGGACGTCGAGCGCCGCGCCACCACGGAGGCCTTGCGGCAGCGGGGCAGGCCTTCGTGCACGCTGACGCTGCCCGCGCTGGACACGCCGTCGCTGGGTGCGCTCTTCCAGCTGTTCGAGCACGCGACCGTGCTCGCGGGCGGGCTCTACGGCGTCGATCCGCTGGATCAGCCGGGCGTCGAGCTCGGCAAGCGGCTCACGTACGGCCTGTTGGGCCGGGAGGGACACGAGATCGAGCCGCTGCCTCCGGAGCGCGCGGACGCCTGCTGGAAGGGCTGACCCGCGCACGTGGGGGCGGCGGCGCGGCGCGCCTCCGCCGGCGTGGCGCCGTGCACGGCGCGCCTCCCTGCGGAGCCGCCGAGGCTGCTGTACCGGCTCTGGAGCGTGGGTTACCTTCCAATCCGTGGGGCCTCGCACGTGGAGACGGGCCCCACCTCCTTCAGACTCGTGGGTGTGTCATGGGCGAGCGCGGGGAACCCCCCTACATCATCGTGGAGAAAGGCGGCGGCGGACTCGGGTCCTTCGTGGTGGGCGCCCTGCTCGGCGCCGGTGTGGCTCTCCTCCTGGCGCCGCGGTCGGGCGAGGAGACGCAGCAGGAGCTGAAGGCCCAGGCCCGGCGGTGGAAGGAGATCGCGGAGGACCGCGTCAAGGACGCCCAGCGCGCGCTCTCCGAGCGCGTCGACGACGTGCGCGACGAGGTGCAGTCCCGCTTCGACGAGGTGCGTGGCGCCGTGGATTCGGGCCGTGAGGCGGCCCGTGATGCCCGCCACGACCTGGAGCGCCGGCTCGAGCAGTCCAAGGCGGCATACCGGGCGGGCATCGACGCCGCCCGTCAGGCGGCCCGCGAGACGCCGGGAGACGCCGAAGCCGAGACGTGACCCGAGCCCGGGCCGGCTGGCGCACCCTGCGCGCGCTGGTCGAGAAGGCCTACCGCGACGACATCTTCTTCATGGCCGGGGCGATCACCTTCAATCTGGTGATCGCCATCGTGCCGATCCTGTTGCTGGCGGCCGGCGTCACCGGGTGGGTGCTCAAGGCACGCTTCGTCGATCCGGGCGCGGGAGCGGTCGGGCTGGTGTTGCGGGCGCTGCCCCGGGGCGCGGTGGATCCCGACCTCGTCACCGCGCTCGAGGACACCGTCGCGCAGGTCGTGGATCAGAGCACGGGCTTCTCGCTCGCCGGTGCGCTGGTGCTCGTGTGGATCTCGACCCGTCTGGTGGGGACGCTGCGCTCGGTGCTGCGGCGGGTCTTCGAACAGGAGACGGATCGGTCGCTCCTCGCCGGCAAGTGGTTCGACTTCCGCATGGTCCTGGTGGGCGCCGCCTTCATCATCCTGGGGCTGGGCCTGGCGCGCGGGACGTCGCAGCTGATCCGGCTGGCCTCCGACCGCTCGGGCCTGATGCCCCGGCCCTGGGTGAGCGAAGGCGTCGGCGCCCTGCTGGAGCTGGCCTTCATGTGGGTGCTCCTGCTGATCATCTACCGCGTGGTGCCGCTCCGGGAGCTGCCCCGGCGCACGGCGCTCACGGCCGCGACCCTGACCGCCGTGGGGCTGGCGCTGCTCAAGGAGGCCTTCGCCTGGTACATTCGCAACGTGGCCGACTTCTCCAGCACCTACGGGAACCTGGCCACGCTCGCGGTGCTCTTCTTCTATCTGTACTACGCCTCCGTGGCGTTCGTGCTGGGCGGGGAGATCGCCGTGATCACCGCCGGGCCCAGGCCCGCGGAACACAACTTGAAGGAGCCGGGCAGCGAGGCGCCGCCGAGCGCCGAACCCCTGGCCGGAAGCCGTCCATGAGTCGTCGCCGCTCCACGCCCCAGCTCCGCCCGCCGGTCCGGTGGGCCCTCGCGGCCGCCCTCGCCGTGGCCGCCCTGGTGCCCGCGCCCGCGGCCCGGGCCCAGTGGGTGGACGGGGACGACGGGGTGGTCTACCGGACCCGGGTGGTCGAGCACGGCCTGGAGCTGGATCAGCCGCTGTTGGACCACGATGGCCCCTACATCGTCGTGCATCTGGCCGAGAACCGGGTGTTCCTGATGGAAGGCGGCACCATCGTCTGGTCGGCCCCGGCCGGCACGGGCACGGGGTTCCGGCTGTCGGGGCAGGGGCTGCGCTGGCAGTTCACCACTCCCAAGGGGCTCTTCCGGGTGCGGCGCATGGAGAAGGACCCGGTCTGGGAGGCGCCGGACTGGTACTACGTGGAGAAGGGCATCCGCATCCCGCCCCAGGATCACCCCTCGCGCAGGATCCCCGGCGTGATGGGAACCACCGCCCTGTACCTCGGGGACGGCCTGGCCATCCACGGCACCAACTCCCCGGGTCTGTTGCTCAACCCGGACCCGGAGCGCCGCCGGGTCTCGCACGGCTGCATCCGGCTCACCAACGAGGCGGCGCGCGACCTGTACCACCGGGTGGGGGTCGGCACCCCGGTGCTGATCTACTGAGGCGGGCGTGAGCGAAGACGGCCGGCACGTGGTGGCCCGCAACAAGAAGGCGCGCCACGAGTATCAGATCCTCGACCAGTGGGAGGCGGGGATCGTGTTGACGGGGCCGGAGGTCAAATCCATCCGCCAGGGCAAGATCGCGTTCCAGGATGCGTTCGCCCGGGTGCAGGACGGGGAGGTGTGGCTGCACAGCCTGCACGTGAGCCCGTACGAGGAAGCCAATCGCTGGAACCTCGACCCCGTGCGCACGCGCAAGCTGCTCCTCAACCGCCACGAGATCCGCAAGCTCGTCGGCCGGGTGGAGGAGAAGGGCCTCACCCTCGTCCCCCTCGACGTCTACTTCCGCGCCGGCAAGGTCAAGGTCACGCTGGGCCTGGGGCGGGGGAAGAAGCTCCACGACAAGCGCGAGACCCTGAAGGGACGCATCCAGGAGCGCGACGCCGAGCGGGAGCTGGGAAGACGCCGATGAGGCGCACGCCGTCCCCCACCTGCGCGCTCCTCCTGGCCCTGACCGCCGGGCTCACCGCTCCGCTGGCCGCACAGGCGCCCGACCTGTGGGTGCGGGTGGGGGGGCGGGAGTCGGAGACCCTCAACGTGGTGGACCGGCAGGGCTTCGCCGCGTTCGACGCCACGGAGCTGGCCCGCTTCGGATGGCCGGTCGAGCGCGTGCGCGACACGGTCGTCGTGGACTTCGACGGCGCGGAGGCACGGCTGGCGGTGGGCACGCCGTTCTTCCGCTGGGAGCAGGACGTCCTGCAGCTGACCGACGCGCCCTATGTGGAGCGCGGGCAGATCTGGGTGCCCGTGCAACTCCTGATCGACTTCGTGCCCGAGCGTCTGGCCGGGCTCGAGTTCGACCCCGCCACGCGGACCCTGTTCGAGCTGCCGACCGTGATGGCCGCGCCCCTTCCGCCCGTGCGCACGCGCGCCTCCCGTGTGGTGGTCATCGATCCGGGCCATGGCGGCCGCGATCCGGGGGCCATCGGGTCGGGGGGCGTGCGCGAGAAGGACGTGGCCATGGGCATCGCCCGCGCGCTGGTGCGGCTGCTCCAGGCGGACAGCACGCTCGAGGTGCACCTCACCCGCGACCGCGACATGCAGGTGCCGCTGTGGCGTCGCGGGGAGATGGCCACGCTGCTCAAGGGCGATCGCCCCGGCGTCTTCCTGTCGATCCACGCGAACGCCCTGCCCGCCTCCCGCGCCACGCGCGGCTTCGAGACCTACTTCCTGTCGGAGGCGCGCACGGACGACGAGCGCCGTGTGGCCGCGCTCGAGAACGCGGTGGATCGTCCCAGCCTGGATCCGGCGCCCGAGCAGACGGAGCTCTCGCAGATCCTGGGCGAGCTGCGCAACCTGGACCACCAGCACTGGTCGGCCTTCCTGGCGGAGGTGGTGCAGATCCACCTGGAGGACGTGCACCCCGGGCGCAATCGCGGCGTGAAGCAGGGTCCGTTCGCCGTGATCACCAACGCGCTCATGCCGGCCGTGCTGATCGAGGTGGGCTACCTGACGCACGCGGCGGAGGAGCGCCTCCTCGGCCGGCCCGAGTTCCACGAGACGGTGGCCGGCGCGTTGGCTGCGGCCGTGCAGCGGTTCTTCGAGCAGTATCCCACCGCTTCGAGCACCGTCGCGACCCCGGTGGGGCCGTGACCCTGGAGCAGGAGCTCTTCGGCGTCCGCTTCCAGAACCCGGTGCTGCTGGCCGCGGGCACCTGCGGGTTCGGCGAGGAGCTGGCCGAGGTGGTGGACCTCGAACGTCTGGGCGGGCTCGTCACCAAGTCGGTGACGCGCGAGCCGCGGGCCGGCAACCCGGCGCCGCGGGTCGCGGAATTCCACGCCGGCATGTTGAACTCCATCGGATTGGCCAATCCGGGTGTGGAGGCCGTGCGGCGCGACAAGCTGCCCTGGCTGCGCGACCACGTCCGGCGCGCACAGGTCTTCGTGAGCGTGGCCGGCCACGACCCCGAGGACTTCGCCGCCATCGTGGCGCGCCTGGACGACTGCGACGGCTTCGTGGGCTTCGAGATCAACCTGTCCTGCCCCAACGACACGGCCCGGGGCGCGCTGCCGTTCGCGCTCGACCCCGAGGCGCTGGTCGTGGTGGTCGAGCGCGTGCGGGCGCGCACGCAGCGGCCGCTGTGGGCCAAACTCGCGCCCAACGCGCCCGACCCCGGCGCGAGCGCGCGCCTGGCGGTGGAGGCCGGGGCGGACGGCGTGACCATGGTCAACACGCTGCCCGGGCTCCAGTTCGACCTGGACACGCTGGCCCCCCGGCTGGGCGCCGGACCGGGCGGCATGAGCGGGCCCGCGCTGCTGCCCGTGGGTGTGCACGCGGTGTGGCGGGCACGGACGCAGGTGTCGGTGCCCATCGTGGGTGCGGGGGGCGTGGCCACGGCCTCGGACGCCGCCCAGTACCTGCTCGCGGGGGCGTCCCTGGTGCAGGTGGGAACAGCCTCCTTCGCGGATCCCGCCTCGGCGCTCCGGGTAGTGGACGGACTCGCCCGCCTCGGAGCCGCCAAGGGCTTCTCCCACATCGACGCGCTCATCGGAGCCGGCCGTACCCCGTGATGCCACCCCCCGAGCCCCGCCGTGCGCAGGTCGCGCTGGCCCTGGACGTCCCCGACCGGACCGCCGCCCTGGCGCTGGACGCCCGGCTGGGGGAAGGACGCCGGATCTACAAGGTCGGGCTCGAGCTCTTCACGGCGGAGGGGCCTCCGCTCGTGCGCGAGCTGCTGGAGCGGGAGCACCGGATCTTCCTGGACCTGAAGCTCCACGACATCCCCAACACGGTGGCCCGCGCGGTGGAGTCGGCCGCCCGGCTGGGGGTGCACTGGCTGACCGTCCACACCGCGGGGGGGCCGGGGATGCTGTCCGCGGCCGCCCGGGCGGAGCGGGGTGCCCTGCGCCTGGTCGGCGTGACCGTCCTCACGTCCCTGGACGCCCCGGCCCTGGCCACCGTGCTGGGCCGGCCCGGCGTGGACGTCCAGACCGAGGTCGACCGGCGTGCCGGATGGGCCCGCGAGGCGGGGCTCGAGGCCGTGGTGTGCTCGGTGGCCGAGGCGGCCCGCCTGAAGGACGTGCATGGCCCGGCGTTGGAGTTGGTCACGCCCGGGATCCGCTTCGCCGACCAGGGCACGGACGACCAGGCGCGGGTGGCCACGCCCGCGGGAGCCGTGCGCGCCGGGGCCGACCTGCTGGTCATCGGGCGGGCCGTGACGGCCGCGGCCGATCCGCGGGGCGCCCTGGCCCGCGTCCTGGCGGAGACGGAGGCCGCGGGCGCGGTCCGCGCATGAGGGCGCGCCCGGCGGGCGAGGCCCGGACGGTCCGGGGCCGCGGGGCCCGGCGTGCGCCCTCGGGCAGGCACCGGCGGGCGGCGCGCGGGCTGGGCGTCGTGCTGGTGGCGCTGGGCGCGCTCCTGCCCCGCCCCCTGGCGGGCCAGTCCGGGCTGGAGGGCATGGCGGCCGCGGTGCAGCGCGCGGTCGCGGCCCAGGACCTGGACGCGCTCCGCGGGCGTCTCTCCACCGCCGGTGTCCTCGTGCACGTCCATGGGCAGTCGCACGCGGGGCTGGCGCCGCATCAGGCCGTCGCGGCGCTCCGCGACTTCTTCCGCGCCCACGAGGTCGGCACCTTCCGGCCCGGTCGCGTCGTCGACTCGGGCGGGGAGCCCCGACGCGGCTTCGCCGAGGTGGAGTGGGACACGGTGGTGCGCGGCACGTCGGAGGCGGTACGCTATCGTCTGTTCACCGGCTTCGCCTTCCGCGAAGATCGCTGGTGGGTGGACGAGCTGCGCGTGCTGCCCGCGAACGGCTCGTCCCGCTGACGAACCCTGGTCTCTCCGGAGAGGATCGGTAGGCACGCGATGGCGCTCCAGCTCTACGACACGCTCACCCGGTCGGTGCGGCCGTTCGAGCCCCAGGATCCCGCGCAGGTGCGCGTCTACGCCTGCGGACCCACGGTCTACGACCACGCCCACATCGGCAACTTCCGCTCGTTCGTGCTCTACGACGTGCTGCGCCGCTACCTGGAGTGGTCGGGCTTCACCGTGCGCTTCGTGATGAACCTCACGGACGTGGACGACAAGACCATCGAGGGCGCGCGCAAGCGCGGCGTCCAGCTCACGGAGTACACGGCGCCCTACGCGGACGCCATCCTGGCGGAGGCGAACGCGCTCGGGATCCGGCGTCCCGACGCCACGCCGCTGGCCACCGAGTGGGTGCCGGAGATGATCCGCTTCGTGGAGCGCCTGCAGGAGAAGGGGTTGGCCTACGGCACGGAGGACGGCTCCGTCTACTTCCGCATCGCGGGCTTCCCCGGCTACGGCAAGCTCTCCGGCATCGACCCCGACAGCGTGCGCTCGGGCGCGCGCGTGGCGGTGGACGAATACGGGAAGGACGACGCGCGCGACTTCGCGCTGTGGAAGGCGGCCAAGCCCGTGGACGTGCAGGTGGGCGCGGCCTGGGACTCCCCGTGGGGGCAGGGCCGGCCGGGGTGGCACCTGGAGTGCTCGGTCATGAGCATGGGGGAGCTGGGCGAGACCCTGGACCTGCACCTGGGTGGGGAGGACCTGGTCTTCCCCCATCACGAGGACGAGATCGCCCAGTCGGAGGGCGTGACGGGCAAGCCGTTCGTGCGGCACTGGGTGCACGTGAAGCACCTGCTGCTCGAGGACCGGAAGATGTCCAAGTCCCTCGGCAACACGCTGACCGTGCGTCAGCTCCTGGACCAGGGCGTGGATCCGGCCGCGGTGCGGCACCTGCTCATCTCCTCCCACTACCGGCACGAGCTCAACTTCAAGCGCGAGGGCGTCAACGCCTCCAGCGCCGCCGTGCGGCGGCTGGCGGACCTGGCGCTGCGCCTGGGGGAGGAGGGCCGCCCGGGCTGGGAGGCCTCGTCCACCCTGCCCGCCCTGGCGGAGCGGCTGGAGCGGGAGTTCCGGACCAGCATGGACGACGACCTGAACACGCCCAACGCCCTGGCGGCGGTCTTCAACTGGGTGCGGGACGTCAACGCCGAGCTCGACGCCCACCCCGGCACGTCGCGCGAGGAACGGGCTCCCGCGCTGGCCGCGCTGCGCTCGGTGGACCGGGTGCTGGGCCTGCTGGAGCTGGCCGACCGGGCGCGCGCGGAGGCGGGCTCGCGCGAACAGGACATCGACGCCCTGGTGGCCGAGCGCGAGGAGGCCCGGGCCCGCCGCGATTTCGCGCGTGCCGACGCCATCCGCGACCAGCTCGCGGCCGAAGGGATCGTGCTCGAGGACACCCCCGGAGGCACCCGCTGGAAGGTGGTCGCCGGAGGGGTGGGATCCGGTTGACACTCCGCGAAAACACGGCCTATACTTGAAGGCTCTGTTTCCGCTGACGTAGCTCAATTGGTAGAGCAGCTGCCTTGTAAGCAGCAGGTTGAGGGTTCGAGTCCCTCCGTCAGCTCGTCGTGTGGTCGCCGCGGCGCCCGGGATCGGGATGCAGCGGCCGCCGCGCCGAGAGGCAGGGCCGGCCAGACCGGTGGGGTACCGAAGCGGTCAAACGGGGCAGACTGTAAATCTGCTGGCTCATGCCTTCGAAGGTTCGAATCCTTCCCCCACCATTGGATGGACGTCGCGCGGTGCGGCGGTGCGCGGGAGTAGCTCAGTTGGCTAGAGCATCAGCCTTCCAAGCTGAGGGTCGCGGGTTCGAGTCCCGTCTCCCGCTTGCAGGACCCGCCCGGCCGAGCACCGGGTGGTCAGAGGGCAAGCTCCGGTAGCTCAGGGGTAGAGCGCTTCCTTGGTAAGGAAGAGGTCATGGGTTCAAATCCCATTCGGAGCTCTGGACGGCGCGTTCGCGACATGCGGATGCGCCGTTCCGCATTTCGGGGGCCACCCGCGTGCGCTCGCCGCGCGGGTGGTCCGTAGCACCTACCGCCCGCTGCGCCCCTGCGCCGGGATCCGCCCACCCACCACGTCTTCGCAGATCCCCGCGAAGGCCTCCGCGATGCGGTCCCATCCGAAGTGGGCGCGCACGTACTCGGCGCCGCGCGCGCCGAGCGCACGCGCTTCCTCCGGCCGCTCCAGCAGCTCCACCACGCGGTCCGCGAACGCCTCCGCCTCGTCGGCGAAGCGCACGTGGTCACCTTCCCGGACGGGCAGGCCTTCGGCACCCACCTGCGTGGTCACGACCGGCCGCTCCATGGCCATGGCCTCGAAGATCTTGAGGCGCGTCCCTCCGCCGATGCGGATGGGCACCACGAACACCGCGCCCCGCTCCACGTAGGGCCGCACGTCGGGGACCCGCCCCACCAGGTCGATGCCGGGACAGCGCTCCACCACGCGCCGTATGCGCTCGGTGGGATTCCGGCCCACCAGGGTGAAGCGCGCGTCGGGGACGCGCTTGCGGATCCGGGGGAGGATCTCCTCGCCGAACCAGGCGATCGCGTCCTCGTTGGGCATCCAGTCCATCGCGCCCGTGAACACGATCTCGCGTGAGCCGGACGGATACGGCCCGTCCGGACGGAAGAACGTCGTGTCCACGCCGGTCGGGACCCAGGAGACGTGCTCGAGGCCGTAGTCCGCCTCGTGCTTGCGCGCGTCCGCTTCGGAGACGGCCACCACATGGTCGAAGCGACGGCACTCGCTGCCCTCGATGCGCTCCATGCGCCGCCACTGGTTGCCGAAGTACGCCTTCTTGATGCGCGAGCGGGCCACGTTCGTGTGCCGCTCCCAGATGGCGGCCTCCACGTTGTGCTGGAACAGCACGGTGGGGATGTCCAGTCCGTCCGGCACGTTCCGGCTCGGGAACAGGAAGTCGCACACCAGCACGTCGTGCTCGCCGCTCGCGACGTGCGCGCGCACGCGGCGCTCCATCTCGGCCGAGCGGTACTTGGCCACCGCATAGGGCAGGGAAGTGACGGCGTTCGCCAGCAGGTCCAGGTACAGCCGGGGCGAGTCACCCGGCGTGGTGCGGAAGGGCACCCGGTCCAGGACGTGGCAGTACTCGTGCGCGCGCTCCTCCGCGTCGGGCGCGGCGGTGCCGTCGTCCAGCGTCAGGTACGTGACGTGATGCTCGCGCTTGAGCGCGGCCAGCATGTGGTAGGTGCGGATGCGGCCGCCCTTGTCCAGCGGATGCAGCAGCTCCGTCTTGAGCCAGAGGATGCGCATCAGGCGGCCCCTGCGGCCGCCGCGGCACCGGAGCCCGCCGTGACGTGCTCGTGCGACTCCCCGTCCAGGAAGAGCCGCTGCCAGATCTCCAGGTTGACCAGCGCCCACAGGCGCTCGTCGTGGCCCCCGCCGCCGGCGTCGTGCTCGGCCACGATGGACCGGACCGCGTCCGGTCGGAAGAGCCCGCGTCCCAGCGCGCGCTCGGACAGCACGAACTCCTCCACCACGCTCCGGTAGGGACCGCGCAGCCACCGGCCCACCGGGACCGGGAAGCCCATCTTCTTGCGGGTGAGGATCTCCTCGGGGAGCACACCCTTCATGGCCCGCCGCAGCACCGCCTTGGTGGTCCAGCCGTCCAGCTTGAGGTGGCGGGGCAGGCGCGCGGCGTACTCCACCAGCGGATGGTCCAGGAAGGGCACGCGGCTCTCGATGGAGGCGCCCATGCTCATCTGGTCCTGCTTCATGAGCAGCTCGTGCAGATAGGTGCTCGAGTCCGCGTAGAGCATGCGGTCCAGCAGGTCGTCGCTGCCGCAGCGCTCCATGGCGCGGTGGTAGGCCGCGTAGGGATCGATCCCCGCCAGCCGCGACCGCAGGTCGGGCGCGAGCAGGTCCGCCTGCCGGGTGCGTCCGAAGACGGCGAAGTTGTCGAGGTAGATGGTGTCGAGGTCCGCCGGGAGCGCCACGAACGTGCGCGACAGCCGGCGCCGCCAGCGGGAATGCTCGGGCAGCAGTCCGAGCGCGCCGCGCGCCCCGGACCGCACGAAGCCGGGCAGCCGGTTCCAGGCCTGGCCCGCGCGCAGGTTGAACAGCGTCACCCGGTAGCGGTTGTAGCCGGCCAGCGTCTCGTCGCTGCCTTCGCCGGTCAGCACCACCTTGACGCGCTCGCGCGCCAGTTGGGCCACGTGGTGCAGCGGCACCGAGGACGGGTGCGCCATGGGCTCGTCCTCGTACCACACCATGCGCGGCACGGAGCGCCAGAACTCGTCGGGGCTGAGCACGATCTCCCGGTGATCCGTGCGGAAGCGCTCGGCCACCAGGCGGGCGTAGTGCAGCTCGTTGGCCTCGCGCTCGGCGAAGGCCACCGAGAACGTCTTGATCTGGTCGTCCACCAGCTCGCTCATGAGCGCGGTGATGGCGGCCGAATCGATCCCGCCCGACAGGAAGGCACCCAGCGGCACGTCCGCCATGAGGCGGAGCCGCACAGCCTCCTTGAGCCGCTCGCCGTACTCGCGGACCAGCTCCTCGTCACTGCCGGAGAGACGGGCGCCGCCCATCTCCAGGTCCCAGTAGCGCTCGATGGTGACACGCCCGTCCTGCCAGGTCAGCACGTGGCCGGCCGGGAGGCGGCGGATGCCCTGGAACAGGGTGCCGTCCCCCCAGGTGGCGTGGTTGGCGAGGAAGTCGGGCAGGGCCCGCTCGTCCAGCGCGGCCCGTACACCGCCGGCCAGCACGGCCTTGATCTCCGACCCGAACACCAGGGAGCCGTCCGGGGCGTGGTGGTAGTAGAGCGGTTTGATGCCGAAGCGGTCGCGGACCAGCACGAGCTTGCGCTCGTCCGTGTGCCACACCGCGAAGGCGAACATGCCGCGGAAGCGGCGCACGGCGGCGGCGCCTTCGCGCTCGTACCAGCGCAGCAGGGACTCGGTGTCGCAGTGCGTGCGGTAGCGCACCCCGTCGGCCACCAGCTCGGCCATCAGGTCGGGGTGGTTGTAGATCTCCCCGTTGTAGACCAGGCGCAGGCGGCCGTCGTCGGACGCCATGGGCTGGGCGCCGCCCTCCACGTCCACGATGCTCAGGCGCCGGTGTCCCAGCCCCACGCCGTCCCCCACGTAGGTGCCGGAGCCGTCCGGGCCCCGGTGGGCGATCACGTCGCACATGCGCTCGAGGAGGGCGGGCGCGACCGAGCCATCGCGGTCGGGGCGGACGATGCCCGCTATGCCGCACATGGCGTGGACTCCGAGCAGAGGGGGGGCAGGCAGGCGGCGCGCCCCGAAGCGGGGCGAGCGGCGGGGGCCGGAAGCCGGAGTGCGGTCGTCGACACCGGGCGCCTCACCAGACGTCCCAGTGTCCGCGGGCGGCGCGCCACGCGGCCACCAACGGAGCGGCCAGGAGGACGCCCGTCCAGGCGGCCTCGCCCAGCACCCGCCGGCCGCTGCGGAGCGCGACCAGGAGCAGGACACCGGCGGCCACCCCCGCGAGCAGGACCGGCAGGGCCGGGCCCAGCCTCGCCAGGAGGCGGAGGGCGCCGGGCAGGAAGCCGACCACGGCCAGGATCAGGAAGACCGGCGTGGCCATGCGCAGGAGCTTGTGGAAGACGAACTGGATCCAGATGGGATTCCGCCCCGGGATCAGCACCTCCGGCATCCATGCGCAGAGCTGCAGGATGCCGGCCTGGGTGCGCACCTTGCGACGGTACTCCTGCGCGTGGGTGAAAGTTCGGGGATCGGTGGCCAGCGCGTCCTCCCGGAACAGCACGCGGTGTCCGCCGCGCACGATCTGCAGCGGCACCCACAGGTCGTCGCAGAGCAGGCCCGCCGGGAGGTCGCTCCACAGCTCGCGCCGGATCGCGTAGATGGCGCCGGTCACACCGACCATGCTGTGGAGGGCGGCCTCCGAGCGGCGCAGCAACCGCTCCAGCACCCAGTAGATCCGGGTCACGGGATTGCCCTGGCTGATCCGGTAGCCGCCCGACACGGCCCCCACCTGCGGGTGCGCGAGGTCGGCGACCAGGCGCGCGATGGCGGTCGGGGCGAAGCGCTGCCCGGTGTCGGCGAAGACCAGCAGCGGGTTGCGCGACGCACGCACGGCGGCGTTCAGATTCCCGGGCTTCCCCGGCGGTCCGTCTCCAGGCACCACGGTCACGCCCGCAGGCAGCAGACGCCGGTACGCGTCCAGGTCGTGTCCGGCGCCGGGGTCGATCCCCACCACCACCTCCAGGCGGTCCTTCGGGTGGTCGGTGGCGAGCAGGTCGGCGACCCGGTCACGGACCTGCTCGGGGTGGTCGCGGCTGGCCAGGATGACGCTCACCGCCGGCGGGGCGTCGAAGCGGGCGGACGGCGCCCGGCGTCCGCGGGCGAGGAGGACGAGCGTCAGCGGGTAGACGAACCACGTGAGCAGGAGCAGCGCCAGCGCCGCCGTGCCGAGGACGATCAACGTGGGTTCCTTCTCTCTCCGCGCGGGTGGGTCCGCCCCGGGGTCGGCCGGACGGAGCACCCCGAAGGGGGCAAGACGCGGGCCATGCACCGGCCCCGGGTCCGACGCCCCGGGGGGTGGGCCCCCAAGGATCGCGCGCGAGGGCGCGGGGTCCAAGAGGGCAGGGGCGGATCCGGCGTCCGCGTGGGAGGATGCGTCGGGGATCCTCGGGGCCGGCGGCGCGGCCACGCCTCCCCATGGTGCCGAGTGGTCACCCCGGAGCGTTGACACCCTCCAACACCGCCTCTACCTTTCCCGTTCTGTCCTCCAGCCGGTTTCCGACCCAGGCCCGGCTGTAGGATGTTCGACCGGCGGTCCCTGGCCGTCGTCCCGGGTCGAGGCCTACCCGAGCACGCGGTCCCGTGCGCTTCGGGTCCTCCCGGTGGACTCCGAGGGCAGCGTGGTCGGTGGAGCTCCGCTCCCCGGCGCCCCCCTGATCCGAGTCCGCCTGCACCGCCCGGACGGCACCCGGGTGCCACCGCGCCGACCCCACGACCACCGAGCCGGGTAGCCCGGACACCGAACGCTACGAGGAAGAGGGATGGGCAAGGAAAAGTTCGAGCGTACGAAGCCGCACGTGAACGTGGGAACGATCGGGCACGTGGACCACGGGAAGACGACGCTGACGGCTGCGATCACGGTGACCCAGGCGAAGAAGCATGGGGGCAACGCGGTGGCGTTCGACCAGATCGACAAGGCTCCGGAGGAGCGGGAGCGTGGGATCACGATCGCGACGGCGCACGTGGAGTACGAGACGGCGAACCGTCACTACGCGCACGTGGACTGCCCGGGGCACGCGGACTACGTGAAGAACATGATCACCGGGGCGGCGCAGATGGACGGCGCGATCCTGGTGGTGAGCGCGGCGG
>JAWKQN010000004.1:300000-383682 GCA_041390125.1 Gemmatimonadota bacterium
CGACCGCGCTGTCGACTGCCTCCGAGCCGCGACCGACGCATTGGCCACGGTCGGAGAACGCTGGGGGATCGCGCTCGAAGCGGTGGGCTTCGATCCGCGCACGCCCCTGTCCCACACGCGCCTGCAGTTGGACGATCCGCGCTACCGCGCCATGGATCGACACCTCGCTCGCTTCGGTCCGGCAGGAGCCCGGATGATGCGGCAGAGCTGTGCGTTGCAGGTGAACCTCGACCTCGGTCGTGACCCCTTCGGACGTTGGCAGGCGGCGAATCGCATCGCACCGTTGCTGACGGCCCTGTTCGCCAACTCCGCGCGCGCGGAGGGGCAGGAGACCGGGTGGCGCAGCTGGCGCGCCGCGCAGTGGAGGATGCTCGATCCGAGCCGCACGGGATGCGTGGGTCCGGGTCACGATCCGGTCCGCGAGTATCTGGCGTTCGCACGGGCGGCCGATCCGTTCCTGGAAGCGACCGCCTGGACGGAGGCCGGTCGCCCGACGGCTGCGTGGGAGCGCCATCTCAGCACGCTCTTCCCGGAGGTCAGGCCCCGCGGATACCTGGAGCTGCGCTCGATCGACGCGGTCCCCCTGGAGTGGGTGGCGGCGCCGTTGGTGGTGGCGGCGGGCCTGCTGTACGACCCCCGCTCCGTCGCGCGGGTACGCGACGCGCTCCCGTTCCCGGACGAGGCGGACCTGGGCGCGGCCGCGCGCGAGGGGCTCAAGGACGACATCGTGCGGGCGATGGCGGCCTGGGCCTTCGAGTGTGCTCTGGAGGGCGCGGAGCGGCTGGGCGCCGCGTTCATCGGTGGGGCGGCATTCCGGACGGCGCTCGACTACTACGAGCGCTTCACCGCAGAAGGCCGCGACCTCTCCTCGCCGACGGCGTCGGTGGGCGCGCAGGCGGGCTGAGTCCGCTCGACCGTGCGGGGCGGGGTGCGGCCGCCGGCGGTCGGCGCAGGATCCGGTCGCGCCTTCAAAGCGGACGTGCGCGCAGCCCCTGTGCGTCCAGCGTGAAGACGGACCCGGACGGCACGGGGGCCCACCCGGGGTCGGTGTCCAGGCGCTCGGAGGCGATCAGGACGCCCTCCGGGGCGAGTGTGCCGCCCTCCAGCGCGTACAGCGAGTTGCACGCGTCCGTGGAGGAGGCGCGGGCGCCATGCAGAACGCCGGTCGGCGTCAGCCATGCGCACACGATCTGGGCCTCTTCGCCGTCGGCCGCGGTCGCGGCGATCGACGTATCCACCACGTCCGCGAGGGCGTCCGGCGGAGAAGCGCCCCGACGCACGCGCTCGAGGACGTTGAGGAACAGGAGCTCGGTGTCGGTCGTCCCCTGGAGCAGCGACAGCGTCTCGTCGCTCAGGGGGGCGAGGAGGCGCCGCAGGCGTTGGCGGTAGCCCCCCAGGAAGCCGTTCAGGACGAACGCGTGCCCCGCGCGCAGCAGGGGCGGCGTCCCGTCGGGCCCGAGTGGCACGCCGTCCGTGATGTTGCGTAGCGCAGCCAGGGCGGCCGGCGCCGCCCGCGTCTGGAGCACGGGCTCCAGGTCGTGCGCCTGCCAGAGCGGTGTGCCGGCCGACAGGCGCAGGAGCCGGCCCTGCTCCATCCAGACCACACCCCAGCCGTCCGCGTTCACGGAGCCGCTCAGGAGCTCCTGCGGGGCCCAGCTCTGCCGCAGCAGCGGATGGTTGCCGCCGTACACCAGCGGGGCAACCGGGGCGGGCGCGCCCACGTAGGCCGTGAGGCGACACATCAGCCGCCGGCCAACAGGGCGGGGATACGGTCGGGGTCCACGTTGCCGCCCGACAGCACGACCACCGTGGGGGCGTCGTCCGCGCCCACCGGGATCCGACCCGACAGCACGGCCGCGAGCGCGGCCGCTCCCGCCGGCTCGACCACCAGCTTGGCGCGCTCGAGGATCCAGCGCATCGCCGCCCCGATCTCGGTGTCCTCCACGGTCACGACCTCCCGGACGTGGGCCCGCACGATCGGGTAGGTCAGCTGCCCGGCCATGGGCGCCGCCAGACCATCGGCGATGGACGCGACGCGCTCCAGCCGCACCGGCTGGCCGCGGTCGAGGCTCGCGCGCATCGCGGCGGCGCCCACCGGCTCCACCCCCCAGATCTCGGCTTCCGGCCGCAGGGCGGCGAACCAGGTGGCGATCCCCGCGATCAGGCCGCCGCCGCCGATCGGCACCACCACCCGCCGCGTGCCCGGCACCTGCTCCAGGATCTCCATCCCGACCGTGCCCTGCCCGGCGATGACGTGGGGGTCGTCGAACGGGTGGAGCAGGTAGTAGCCCTCCTCCCGGGCGAGGCGCTCGGCTTCGGCGAACGCCGCGACCGCGTCCGGGACGAGCACGACCTGTGCACCGTAGCCCCGGGCGCCCTCCACCTTGGCCCGGGGCGCCGATGCGGGCATCACCACCGTCGCCCGGGTGCCGGACCGCGCGGCGGCCCAGGCCACCGCCTGGGCGTGGTTCCCGGCGGACACGGTCACCAGTCCGCGCGCCAGCGTCTCCGGCGGAAGCGTCAGCGCGCGGTTGAGCGCCCCGCGCACCTTGTAGGAGCCGGTCTTCTGCAGGCTCTCGCACTTCAGCGCCAGTGGCGTGCCGGCCGCATCATCGAGCGTGCGGCAGGTGTGGACAGGGGTGCGGTGGACGCGCCCGCGCAGGCGTCGGGCGGCAGCCCGCACCGGCTCCGCGGCGACCTCAGGGTCCATCGACCACTCTCCCGTGTGAGGAACGGAGCCAACCTGGGGGTCGGCGGGATGGGCCGCCACCCGCGTGTTTCCCGTTGCTGGGGTGTGACCGATCCCTCTACCTTCCGGTCGAATTCGTCGGGCCGGTCCTCGAGGATCGGAGGCGCCCAGGCCGTACCGAAGGGCCGGAGGCGCCCTGGCCCGCACCCTTCTCCCAGAGGAGCCCGATGCGTACGAAGCTGGCGAGATTCGCGCCGGTCGCGCTGTTGCTGACCGGCCTCATGACCTCCCCCGCGGCCGCCCAGCAGGGCACGTTGAACGGCCGGGTCGTGGACGCCGAGACGGGCACACCCGTGCAGGACGTGGCAATCGAGGTGCTGGGAACCGGCGATGCCCAGGCCGCCGGCGTCCTGGGCAACGCGAACGGGCAGTTCCGCTTGTCCCTGGTGAGCGGGACGTACTCGATCGTAGCCTCACGCATCGGGTACGAGTCCGCTCGCGTCGACGGGGTGAGCATCGCGGCGGGTGAGACCACCGACCTGACCATCGAGCTTCGCTCGAACGCCTTCGTCCTCAACCCGATCGTCGTGACCGCCTCCCGCCGCCAGGAGAAGGCGTTGGAGTCCCCGGCATCGGTGACGATCGTGGGCGCCGAGGCCATCGAGGAGCGCGCGGCCCTGTCGCCGGTCGAGCACGTGAAGGCGCTGCCGGGGGTGGACGTGGCCCAGTCCGGGCTGTCCCAGGCCAACGTCGTCACCCGCGGGTTCAACAACGTCTTCTCCGGCGCGTTGCTGGTGATGACGGACAACCGCTACGCCAGCGTGCCCTCCCTCCGGGTGAACGCCTGGAACTTCATCCCGATCAACAACCTCGACCTCCAGCGCATGGAGGTGGTGCTGGGTCCGGGCGCCGCGCTCTACGGCCCCAACAGCGCCAGCGGCGTGCTGCATATGATCACCACGTCGCCCATCGACGATCCGGGCACGCGCGCCGCCATCGCCGGGGGGGAGCGCTCCGTGTTCCAGGGGCAGTTCCGGACCGGCGTGGCCCTCTCCGACCGGGTCGGCTTCAAGATCTCGGGGCAGTATTCGCAGGGGGACGACTGGGTCTACCGTGATCCGGCCGAGGTGGAGGCTGCGCTCGACGACCCCTCCAATCCGCTCATCGGTGCGCGGGATTTCGAGCAGAAGCGCTGGGGCGGGGAGGCGCGCTTGGACCTGCGGCCCTGGGACGACGGGGAGATCATCTTCAATGCCGGTCTCAACACGGCGGTGTCCACGATCGAGCTGACGGGTCAGGGCGCGGGACAGGCCAAGGACTGGACGTACTCGTACTTCCAGACGCGGGTGAACAAGGGCGGTCTGTTCGCGCAGTTCTTCCTCAACTCCAGCAACGCGGGTGATACCTACCTCCTTCGCACCGGCGACCGCATCGTCGACGAGTCGAAGTTCTACGCCACGCAGCTGCAGTACAGCCTGGACGTCGGGGAACGGCAGGAGCTGATCTTCGGCGTCGACGGGCAGTGGACGCGTCCCGAGACGGACGGAACGATCACCGGTCGCAACGAGGACGACGACTCGATCGACGAGATCGGGGGATATGTCCACTCCACCACCGCGCTGTCGGACCAATTCGATGTCGTGGCCGCCCTGCGCATCGACAACCACAACCGCCTCGAGGACCTGGTGTTCTCTCCGCGCGCGGCGCTGGTCTTCCATCCCAACGACAACCAGAACCTCCGCTTCACGTTCAACCGCGCGTTCTCGACGCCCACGACGAACAACCTGTTCCTCGACCTGCTGGCGCGCCGGATCCCGATCACATCGACCATCAGCTACGACCTGCGGACTCTGGGCGTACCCGAGACCGGCTTCACGTTCGACAACTTGTGCACGGGCGGCTTCGAGGGTCTCTGCATGTACTCCCCGTTCGCGGCCGGACAGCTTCCGGCCAACGCCGGGGTCCTCTGGGACGGCCTGGTCGTCCCCCAACTCGTGGCGGGACTGCCGGCGACGCTGACGCCGTTCGCCGGCGCCATCGAGGCAGCCCTGCGCTCGGGCAACCCGCTCGCGGCGGACCTCACCCGGCTGATGGTGTTGAACACGGAAGGAGGACAGCCCTTCCTACCCTCCAGCACTCCGACGCCGATCGAGGCCATCAAGCCCACCATCACCAACACGCTGGAGGTGGGCTACAAGGGCATCTTGGGCGAGCGGTTCCTGGCTTCGGTCGATCTCTACCGCAGTCAGGTTCAGGACTTCGTCGGCCCCCTCCGGGTCGAGACGCCGACCGTCTTCTTCGACCCCCAGGGCACGGCCGCCTATCTCCAGAGTCTGCTGGCGCCGGTGCTGGGACCGGCCATCGGTGCGGAGAACCTTGCGGCCGTGATCGCGGAGATGACCACCGCCGCGGCACAAATCCCCCTGGGTACGGTGGCGCCCGATCAGGCACCGGGCCCGGATATCCTGCTCACCTACCGCAACTTCGGGGACGTGTCCTTCTGGGGCGCGGACTTCGCCGGTCAGTTCCTGGTCACGGATCGCTTCAGCGTGACCGGTGGATTCTCGCTGGTGAGCAAGGACTGCTTCGACGCCAACGAGGACGGGACCGTCGACTGCAACGGTGTGTCCGACATCGCTTTGAATGCCCCCAAGCACAAGGGGAGTCTGGGGGCGCGCTTCTCGGACGTGCGGCGCGGGATCACGGTCGAGAGCCGTGCGCGCTACACCGCCGGATTCCCGGTGAACTCGGGCGTGTACAAGGGGAACCTGGACGCCTACACCGTGGTCGACGCCAACGTGAGCTATCAGCTTCCCTGGCTGCCGGACGCGACGGTGGGGGTGACGGCCACCAACCTCTTCGACAACATGCATCGCGAGTTCGTGGGCGCGCCGGAGATCGGACGACTGATCCTGACGCGCCTCCAGGTTGCGTTCTAGCACGCAGGATCAGGACGGAATGACCGAGAAGACGAACGGCACGACCACGGTCCGGTGTCCCTTCTGCCTCACCCTGAACCGGGTGGAGGTGGCGCGGGCCGGGTCGCGCCCGAAGTGCGGCAGCTGCGAGCGCCCCCTCCTCCTCGACCGGCCCATCAAGGTCGAGGAGGAGGACTTCCAGCGCACGGTGCTGGAGTCGGGCGCGCCGGTGCTGGTGGATTTCTACGCCGATTGGTGCCAGCCCTGCCGGATGCTGGCTCCGATGATCGACCAGATCGCGGGAGCGGAGCAGGGCAGGCTGGTGGTGGCCAAGGTGGACACCGACCGCGCTCCGGACGTGGCGCAACGCTACGGCATCCGGAGCATCCCGACGGTGATCGTGTTCAAGGACGGAGAGGAGCTCGGGCGCAGCGTCGGCATCATGCCCGACGAGCTCAAGGCGCTCGTCGGACAGGCGGTCGCCTGAGCGGGGGGGCGGCGGGCGCCGCCGAGGCGCTCAAACGGCAGGCCGCCGCCAGCGCGCTGACCCGCGTACGGTCGGGGATGCGGCTCGGGCTGGGCACCGGCTCGACGGCCGACCAGCTGCTCGACGCGCTCGGCGAGGCGATCACGACGGGGGCTCTCCAGGACATCGCGGGGGTCCCCACCTCGGAGCGCACCGCGGAGCGGGCGCGGCGGGCCGGCATCCCGCTCGTGTCCCTCGAGGCGTGCCCGGAGCTCGACCTCGCCATCGACGGGGCCGACGAGTTCGACCCGGACCTCGAGCTCATCAAGGGCCTGGGGGGGGCACTCCTGCGCGAGAAGATGATCGCGCAGGCGGCGCGCGCGTTCCTCGTCATGGTGGACGACAGCAAGCGGGTCGGTCGCCTGGGGGAGAAGGCACCGCTGCCGGTGGAGGTCGTGCCGTTCATGGTGGGTGCCCACGAGCCCTTCCTGCGGGCGTTGGGGGCCGATCCGGTCCTTCGCCGGTCGGGCGACGGCACGCCCTACCGCACCGACAACGGCAACCTGATCCTCGACTGCCGCTTCGCCCGGGGGATCGCCGACCCGGCGGAGCTCGAGCAGCTGCTGCAACGGCGGGCAGGTGTGGTCGAGAGCGGGCTGTTCGTGGGGATGACGACGGAGGTGCACGTGGCCGGACCGGACGGTGTGCGGATCCTGACCCGGGGCGCAGCATGATCCGCATCGCGCCCTCCATCCTGTCGGCGGACTTCGGCCGGCTGGCCGAGCAGGTGCAGGAGGTCGAGCGCGCGGGTGCCGACTGGATCCACGTGGACGTCATGGACGGCCACTTCGTACCCAACCTCACCATCGGTCCGCTGATCACTGCGGCCGTGCGGCGGGCCACGGCGCTGCCGGTGGACGTGCATCTGATGATCGAGGCGCCGGAGCGCTACCTGGCGGCGTTCGCGGACGCGGGTGCCGACCGCATCACGGTGCACCGGGAGACCTGTCCCCACCTGCACCGCACGCTGGAGGAGATCGAGCGGCTCGGGTGTCCGGCCGGCGTGGCGCTGAATCCCGCCACGCCGCTGTCGTCGATCGGGGACGTGGTCGGAGACCTGGACCTCCTCCTGGTGATGACCGTCAACCCGGGCTTCGGGGGCCAGCGCTTCATCCGCACCATGCTCCCCAAGATCCGCGAGGCCCGGGCTCTGCTCCGCGAGGCGGGCCGGGAGGGCGCCTGCCTGCAGGTGGACGGTGGGATCGACGCCCGGACGGCGCCCGAGGCCGTCGAGGCCGGAGCGGACGTCCTGGTGGCGGGCTCCGCCGTCTATGGACACGCCCAGGGCGCGCCCGCCGGGATCGCCGCGCTCCGGGACGCCCTCGCGGCGGGTCGGCCGTGACGGACCCTGCCATCGACCGGGAGCGCTTCGCCCGGCTGGAGGAATGGGGTGGTCCGACCCTCGTGACCCAGCTCGTCGACCTGTTCGTGACCCAGACGCCGGGACGTGTTGCGGCGATCCGGCACGGTTCTTCCGCTGCGGGCCGTGACGAAGGCGTGCGAGCGGCCCATTCGCTCCGCTCGACCGCCCTGAACCTGGGCGCCGTGCGCCTGGCCGGGCTGGCCGAGGAGGCGGAGAACGCCTTGAAAACCGGCGATCTCCCCGGCCTGGCCGCATTGGCGGATGCCATGGACGAGGAGTACGGCCGTGCCCGACGCGAGCTCACGGGCGGGCCGGATCCCTCGGCCGCACCGGAAAAGGATCGCCGCGTGAAGCCACGAATTGCCGTCGTGGAGGACAATCCCGACAACCGCCTGCTCATCCAGGCGCTGCTCGGAGACCGATACGACATCTCCGAGTACGAGAATGGAAAGGATGCCCTGGAGGGCATCTCCGCCGACCCGCCGGACGTCGTGCTGCTCGACATCTCCCTTCCGGAGATGGACGGCACCGAGGTCCTCGCCCTGCTGCGCCAGGATATGCGCCTGGACGGCCTGCCGGTCGTGGCCCTGACGGCCCACGCCATGGCGGGAGACCGGGAGCGGTTCCTCGGCCTGGGATTCAACGACTACCTCACCAAGCCGATCGTCGACGAAGACGCCCTGATCGAGGCCATCGAAAGGTGGCGCCAACCGACCTCCTGAACGCGGAGGCCCGGGCCCGCCGGGGCGCGCCGTGGACCTCGCCCTCCGAGGCGGGTCCGGCGGCGCTGTTCTCGGTGCCGGTCCCGGGCGTGGACCGCACCCGCGCCCGCATCGTCACCTATTGGGTGATGCTGCTGGCGTTCCTGTTCCTGGCCGTCCTGGGGCGGACCACGACCTGGCTGGGCAACGCCTCGCTGCACACGCTGCTGGAGGCGGTGGCCGGCGTGTTCGGGATCGCCGTGGGCGGCCTGGCGCTGGTGCGCTACTACGCCCGTCCGGAGCGCCTCTTCCTCCACCTCGCCGTCGGCTTCCTCGGAGCGGGCATCCTGACGGTCGTGCACGCCACGGTGACCGGCCCCCTGGCCCCCCTGCACTCGGGCGAGGCCTTCTCGGAGCGGGACTCCTGGACCTGGCTGGCGGCGCAGCTCCACCTGGGCCTCTTCCTGATGGGTGCCCTGGCCGCCGGGATGCGCGTGCGTCCGCAGGGCGCGGCCCTGCGCGATCGCTGGATCTATCTGGCGGGAACGCTGTCGGCCGTGTCGCTGGGCGCGCTCGCGCTCCGGGGCGGGCTGCCCACGGCCGTCCGTCCCACGCTCGGCGTGGACCGCCCCTTCGAGCTCGTCCCCGCGCTCTTCCTGGCCCTGGCGCTGGTCGGCTTCCTGCGCCGCGAGGGATGGCGCAGCGAGCGCTTCCAGCACTGGCTCGTCATGGGGCTGTGGATGGGCGTCGTCTCGCACGTCGCCTACATGGCCTTCTCGACCCGGCCCTTCGACGGCCTGTACGACATGGCCCACGTCCTCAAGGTCGGCAGCTACCTCGCCGTCCTCGTGGGCCTTCTGCTCAGCCTGTATGCCCGCCTCCGCCTGGGTGGCGAGGCCTTCGTCGCCGAGCGCGTCCTCAAGGAGAGCCGCCACCAGCTCCAGGACTTCCTGGACAACGCCTCCGACCTGCTGCAGAGCGCCGCGCCGGACGGCCGCATCCTCTACGCGAACCGGGCCTGGAAGCAGGCGCTCGGATACACCGACGGCGAGATCGCCAAGCTGGACATCTTCTCCATCGTGCACCCGAACTCGCTGAGCCGGTTCCGGCGTCAGTTCCAGCGCGTGCTCGGGGGCGAGTCCGCCACGCACGTGGAGGTCGAGTTCGTCGCCGCCGACGGACGCATCATCATCTGCTCCGGCAACATGAACTGCCGCTTCGAGGACGGGAAGCCGGTGGCGACGCGCAGCATCTTCCGCGACGTGACCGAGCAGCGGCAGGCGGAGCGCGCGCTCGAGGCCTCGAAGGCCAACCTCACGGCGCTGGTGGAGAACACGGGCGACGCCATCTGGTCCGTGGATCCGCAGCTCCGCCTCATCACGTTCAACGCGGCCTTCTCCCTCATGGTCGAGGCGCGCACCGGACGGGAGCCGCGGGTGGGCGCGCCCCTGGAAGCGGTGCTCCGGATCGACGAGGTGGAGTGGTACCGCGAGCTGTATCAGCGCGCCCTGGCCGGCGCCCGCTTCTCGCAAGTGCGCACGGAGGAGATCGACGGCCAGGAGCGGCACTTCGAGCTGTTCTTCAATCCCATCCTGGGCGACCTCGGTCCCCGGGGCGTGGTGGTGTTCGGGAAGGACGTCACCCCGCGGCGCCGCGCGGAGGAGGCGCTGCGCGTCGCCAAGGAGGAGGCCGAGGCCGCGAACCGCGCCAAGAGCCACTTCCTCGCGAGCATGAGCCACGAGCTGCGCACGCCGCTGAACTCCGTCATCGGGTTCGCCAACGTCCTGCTCAAGAACCGGAGCGGGGGGCTCAGCGATCAGGACCTGGAGTTCACGCGCCGCATCCACGACAACGGCAAGCACCTGCTCACCCTCATCAACGACGTGCTCGATCTGGCCAAGGTCGAGTCCGGGCGCATGGAGGTGGAGCTGGCTCCGGTGGACGTCCGGACGTTGGTGCGCGAGACGCTCCATCAGCTCGAGGGCCAGGTGCGCGGACGCGCGGTGCAGCTGAAGGCGGACGTGCCCGACGACCTGCGTCCGCTGCGCACGGACCCGCGGCGCCTGAAGCAGGTGATCATCAACCTCGTCGGGAATGCGCTCAAGTTCACCGAGACGGGCGAGGTACGCGTGCACGTCGAGGCATCGGGGGCGACCCGTCAGGTGACCAGCATCGCGGTCGTCGACACCGGGATCGGCATCCCGACCGACCGCCTCGACGCCATCTTCGAAGCCTTCCAGCAGGCGGAGGCGGGGACCACGCGTCGCTACGGCGGCACGGGTCTGGGGCTGACCATCAGCCGGTCGATCTGCCAGCTGCTGGGATATCAGCTCACGGTGTCCAGCACGGTGGGCGAAGGCTCGCAGTTCCGCATCGCCATTCCCGAGACGATGCCACGCCCCGGCCGCGAGCCGCTGCTGACCCCACCGGGGCGGGGATTGGAAGAGCTCGACCTCGACCCCCGCCTGCGCGGCCGCGGCCGCCAGCTCGCGCTGGTGGTGGACGACGAGCCCGACTCCTCGCTCCTGATCGTGCATCACCTGAAGGAGTTCGGCCTGGACGTGGTCATGGCCGCGAGCGGTGAAGCGGGCCTGGCTCGCGCGCGGGAACGCAAGCCCGACCTGATCACCGTGGACCTGATGATGCCGGGCATGAGCGGGTGGGAGTTCATCCGCCAGGTGAAGGCGGATCCCGACCTGCAGGATGTGCCCGTGGTCGTCGTGAGCATCGTGGCCGGAGAGGGCGGCGGCCGCACGCTCGGAGCGGTGGATCTGTTGACCAAGCCCGTGGAGCGCGACGCCTTCCTGCGCACGCTCTGGCGCAGCTTGCCGCGCAACGGCCGGCGCATCCTGCTCGTGGACGACGATGCCGCCACCCGCGACCAGGTGGAGCGCTACCTGAGCACGACGGAGCTGGAGGTGCAGTCCGTGACCAATGGGCGCGAAGCGCTCAACGTGCTGTCGGGCTACCACCCGGACCTGGTGCTGCTCGATCTGATGATGCCCGTGATGGACGGCATGACGTTCCTGAACGAGCTGCGCTCGGATCCCGAGTATCTGGGCCTGCCCGTGGTGGTGTTGACCGCCAAGACGCTGACGCCGGCGGAGCGGGCCGAGCTGGAGCTGCGCACGTCGGGCGTGGTGCAGAAGAGCGACGATCTGCGCACGCAGCTGCGCGACGTCGTCTCCAACATCCTGAGCGAGCGCGGCGCGCTCACGCCCTGACGGGCGGGTCCGCGCGGGTCCGGGGTGCTGACGGCGCAGGCGCGCGCGGTGGCGCTCGGGATGTCGACCGGCGTCCTGGTCCTGCCGCTCGTCGTCGGGCTCGTGGTCGCGCAGCGCCGGCGCGGCATCGCCACGGCCTATACCCGCAAGACCTTCCACTTCCTCGTGTTCAGCGTCGTGGCCGCCGTCCGTGTCGCGGTCGGCGTGGCGGGTGTCGTGGGCCTGGCCCTGGTCGTCGTGGGTGCCGTGACCGCGGCCGTGCTGCGCGAGGATCGCTCCCCGCTGTTCGACGCGCTTGCCCGCGACAAGGATCGACCGCATCGGGGTCGGTTCGTCTGGGTCCCGATGGTGGCCACCGGTCTCGGCGGCATCGTCGCCGAGCTGGGGTTCGGGCCGTGGGCGGCCGTGGGCTACCTGGTCTGTGGGTGGGCCGACGCAGTGGCCGAACCGATCGGCGCGCGCTGGGGCAGGCACCGATATCGTGTGCCGGGCGCGTTCGGTGTGCCCGCCGACCGGACGGTGGAAGGGTCCGCGGCGGTCTTCGGCGCGAGCGTCCTCGCGGTCCTGGTGTGGGGCACCGCCCTGGTCGGGCTGCCCTGGGCGGTCGTGGCGCCTCCCGCGGTCGCGATCGGTGTCGTCGCCGTCGGTGTCGAGGCCGCCAGCCCCCATGGGTTCGACAACTTCACGCTGCAGGTGGCGGCCTCGGCGGTCGGGCGGGCACTCCTTCCGCTGTAGGGCGTACTGGAAGGGCCCCTGGGCTCCCGCCTCCGACGACCTGCGATGCATCGATCCCGACACCGCTCCACGGTTCCGTCCCGGCGTGTGCGCGCACTCAACGCCCACCCCCTCCGCGATGGGGCGCGCTACGTCCTCTACTGGATGGTGGCCCAGCGGCGGTTGGGCTGGAACTTCGCGCTCGACCGCGCCCTGGACGTCGCGCGGGCGCGCGCCCTCCCGCTCGTGATCTTCGAGCCGCTGCGCGCGGGCTACCGCTGGGCCGCGGTGCGACACCACCGGTTCGTCGTGGAAGGCATGGCGGAGCACGCCGCCTCCCTGGCGGGCACGCCCGTCACCTACGTCCCGTGGATCGAACCCGAACCGGGTGCGGGGCGCGGCCTCCTGGAGTGGCTGGCGCGTGACGCTGCGCTGGTCGTCACCGACGACTATCCGGCGTTCTTCCTGCCGCGCATGCTCGAGCGGGCCGGCGACGCGCTGGACGTCCGTCTCGAAGCGGTGGACTCCAACGGCCTGCTGCCGCTGCGTGCGGCCCCACAGGCGTTCGCCACCGCCTTCGCATTGCGTCGGCACCTGCAGACCGTCCTCCCGGAGCACCTCGCGGACCGACCCGAGGCCGTGCCGGACCTGGCCGATCTGCCCCGACTCCCCGTCCCGCTGGAGCTGCCCGAACGCTGGGCGTCCGCCACGGCGGAGTTGCTGCGCACGCCTGCGGCCGTCGACCGCCTGCCCATCGATGCGCGCGTGGGCGCGATACCGTCGAGAGGAGGCACCGGCGCCGCCCGCGCGCGCCTCGCCGTGTTCCTCGCGGGCGAGCTCGACCGCTACCCGGAGGATCGTCGACACCCGGACCGCGGTGGATCCAGCGGCCTCTCTCCGTGGCTGCACTGGGGGCATCTCTCGGCCCACGAGGTCTTCGCCGCCGTGGCGGAGCGGGAAGGATGGACGCCGCTCCGGCTCTCCGACCGCCGCAGCGGTGCCCGGCAGGGTTGGTGGGGCATGTCGGAGGCGGCCGAAGGCTTCCTGGACGAGCTCGTCACCTGGCGCGAGCTCGGCTTCAACACCTGCGCCCACCTCCCGGGGTACGATCGATGGGAGTCGCTCCCGGAGTGGGCGCGCGGCACGTTGGAGACCCATGCCGCCGATCCTCGGCCGCATGTGTACTCCCTCGAGGCGTTCGAGGCGGCCGAGACGCACGACCCACTGTGGAACGCGGCCCAACGCCAGCTGCGGGCGGAGGGGCGCATCCACAACTACCTGCGCATGTTGTGGGGCAAGAAGGTGCTCGAGTGGAGCCCCGACCCCCGTACCGCACTGACGTGGCTGATCGAGTTGAACAACCGGTGGGCCATCGACGGCCGCGATCCGAACTCCTGGTCCGGGATCTTCTGGACCTTCGGCCGCTATGACCGGGGGTGGCCGGAGCGGCCGATCTTCGGGACCATCCGTTCGATGACATCCGCGTCGACCCGTCGCAAGGTGGAGGTCGACGACTATCTGCTTCGCTTCGGAGGAGGAGGCGCGTGAACCGCTACCGGCTCGAGAGTCAGCTGTCGCACCCCGTGGGCACCGTCTTCGGATGGCACCTCCGTCCGGGCGCGTTCGAACGGCTCACGCCCCCGTGGGCGGACGTCTCCGTGCTCGAGCGGTCCGGCGGCATCTCCGACGGTGGCGAAGTGCTGCTCAAGGTCTCGCGCGGCCCCGTCTCCGTGAATTGGCGGGTCCGGCATACGGCGTTCGAGCAGGATCGGATGTTCCAGGATGAGCAGATCGACGGCCCGTTCGCACACTGGTCGCATCGACACCTGTTCGAGCCGATCGACGGCCGCACGCGCTACGTGGACGAGGTCGACTGGGACCTCCCGGCCGGGCCCATCCTGAAGTTCGTGGGTGGGGTGGCCGCAGGGCGGCGGGAGCTGGACCGGATGTTCCGCTTCCGTCACCGCCGCCTGCAGGACGACCTGGGGCTCATCGAGCGGTATCCCGGGCCACCGCTGCGCGTCGCGATCACGGGCGCGTCCGGGCTGGTCGGCTCGGCGCTGCGGACCTTCCTCACCTGCGCCGGTCACACCGTGCTGCCGCTGGTACGCCGCGAAGCCCGCTCGGGCGAGGTGTTGTGGAACCCGGACCGGGACTTCGTGGACCTGGACGCGCTCGAAGGGATCGACGTGCTGGTGCACCTGGCGGGCGAGTCGATCGCGGGAGGTCGGTGGAGCTCCGATCGCAAGCGCGCGATCCTGCGCAGCCGCGAGGCTGGCACGGCGACCATCGCGCGCGCCGTCTCGATGTTGCGGCAACCGCCCAAGGTGGTGCTCGGGGCGTCGGCCGTGGGCTTCTACGGGGACCGCGGGGACGAGCCGCTCTCCGAGGACGCCCGGCCGGGCCGTGGCTTCCTGTCCGAGGTGACCCAGCGCTGGGAGGCGGCGTGGGCGCCGCTGCGGGGACGATCGGCGCGCGTGGTGCTGCTCCGCTTCGGCATGGTGCTCAGCCCCGCGGGAGGGGCGCTCGGCACCATGATCCTCCCGTTCAAGGCCGGCGTGGGGGGGCGGCTCGGAAGCGGGCGGCAGTACCTGAGCTGGATCGACCTCGACGACGCGGTCGGCCTGTTGTACCACGCGATGCACCAGCCCACCCTGCGGGGCGTGGTCAACGCCACGGCGCCGCAGCCGGTCACCAACGCCACCTTCACGACGATCCTGGGCCAGGTGCTCAATCGCCCCACGCTGCTGCCGGTGCCCCGCACGGCGGTCAAGGCCTTGTTCGGCGAGATGGGGGACGAGCTCCTGCTGCAGGGCCAGCGGGTGCTCCCGACGCGCGCCCAGGAATCAGGCTACCGCTTCCTGCGGCCTGCGCTGGAAGACGCGCTGCGCTTCCAACTCGGAGAGATGCAGGGCTGACGGTCGGGATCGCGCCCCGTGCGATGGGGCGCTGCGGGATCGACCGTTCGAGCAACGGCGTCCCGCCGACATGGGCGGCCCCGCAGCCCCGGGCCGGCGCCGCGCGCTCCGTCCGTCCTCACGTATCCAGCAACGCGACCTGTCCCCGGCGCGCTTCGTCCCACGGAGCCGGCAGGCCGACGTCTTCGCGGATGCTGGCGTACGTGGCCTCGGCGGACAGCAGCACGCCGGGCACGCCTGCCCCGGGATGCGTCGAGGCGCCCACCAGGTAGAGGCCCTGCACGTCCTCGCTGCGGTTGTGCGGGCGGAACCACGCCGTCTGCGTGAAACGGGGCACGATCCCGAACGCGTTGCCCTGCCAGGCGTTCAGCTCCGATGCGAAGTCGAGCGGCGTGAAGGTGCGCAGCACGTCGAGGTGGTCGCGCAGGCCCGCCAGGCCCCACGCCTCCAGGAAGTCGAGGATCCGCTGCGTGAACGGCTCCGCTTCGCGCGTCCAGTCCACGGCACCTCCCAGGTGCGGCACCGGCACCAGCACGTACATGCTCTCGCATCCCGGGGGTGCCATGGTGGGATCGGTCCGCGTGGGAACGTGCAGGTACATGCTGAAGTCGTCCGCGAGGATGCGCTTCTTGAAGATGTCGTCCAGCAGCCCCTGATATCGTTCGGACAGGATGAGCGTGTGGTGCGCCAGCTCCGGATAGGTCTTGCGCACCCCCAGGTACAGGACGACGCAGCTCATCGTGTATTCGAGGCGCTCCACCCGTCGCGTGGACCAGCGCTTGCGCGGCGCGTCCGACAACAGCGTCCGGTAGGTATGCGCCACGTCGGCATTGCTCACCACGAGATCGAAGCGCTCCTCGCCCGCGGCGGTGCGAACGCCGCGGGCCCGACCGTCTTCCACGAGGATCGCGGACACCTCCGTGGACGTGGCCACGTCGCCTCCGAGGTCACGAAAGACGCGCTCCATGGCCTCCACCAGGGCGTACATCCCGCCGCGCGCGAACCAGACGCCACCCTCCCGTTCCAGGTAGGGGATCATCAGATAGATGGCGGGGGTGGCGAACGGATTGCCCCCCACGAAGAGCGGGTGGAAGGAGTAGAGGAACCGGTGGCGTGGGTCTGCGAAGAAGCGATTCACGAAGCCGGCGACCGTGCGGTGGCCGCCCAGCCCCATCATGCGCGGGACGAACCGCAGCAGCTTTCCCGGGGAATCGAAGGGAAGGCCGCCCAGCCGGTCTCCGATCACTGCGTCGTGGATGGGCGCGATGGCCTCCATGAAGGCATCGAAGCGATCCGCGTCCCCTTCGTGGAAGGTCCGCATCTGGGCCTTCATCCGGTCGGGATCGCCCACGTAGTCGATGGAGGAGCGATCGTGGAAGAACACGCGGTAGTACGGGTCGAGCGGCATGAGGTCCACCTCGTCGGCGAGGCGTCGCCCGGCGGCCCGGAAGACCGAGTCGAGGATGTACGGCGCGGTGACCAGGCTGGGCCCCATGTCGAACACGTAGCCGCGCTCGCGCAGCTGATAGGCGCGCCCGCCGACGCGGGCGCGCTTCTCGTACAGCTTCACGTCCACGCCCGCTGCCTGGAGTCGGATGGCCAGCGCCAGACCACCGAACCCGCCGCCGATCACCGCCGCTTTCACGCCCGTCCTCCGTGCCATCGTTCTCCGTCCCGGTCCACCGCGGCCAGGACGTCATCCAACAGGTGTGTCACGCGCCTCTCCACGTCGACCGCGCTCGGCAGGTCCACTCCCGCGTCCCAGGGCTCCCCGGCCGTGACCAGCGCCGTGGACCGGGGATGGTTGAACGGCTCCAGGTGGATCCCCACCGGCAGCAGGACGGCGTCCCCCAGGGCGCGGGCCACCAGCTGGAAGCCGTCCTGGAAGCCGAGGGGGCGCCGGCGCGAGGGATAGATGCTGCCTTGCGGAAAGAACTGCACCACCAGGTCGTTCCTGCGGGCGCGCTCGCGTTCCAGGGCGCGCAGCAACGCGCGCGTGCCCGCCATCGAGCCGGGTACCAGGCCCAGCCCTCCCGTGAGGCGCAGGAATGGCGCGCGCGCCAGCTCCCGCTCCAGCATGACCGTGTAGAGCGGGGCCTGCGGACGGAGACGCCGGACGAGCCGCTCCACCAGGAAGCCGTCCCACCAGCTCACGTGGTTGGCGAGCACGAGGAGCGGTCGCCCGCGCGGGACGTGCGGCTCGCCCAGGAATCGTACGGCGTGCAGGCCGCGGAAGAGGACCGGGAGGATGAGGTGGCGGAGCGCCCACCAGGCCGCCCGGTTGGAGCGGGCGATCATTGCCCGCCGTCGCCCGGGGTGGACCGGCGCTCGAGGGTCTCCGCGTGGAGCACGCGCAGCGTGTGGGCGGTGTGGTCGTCGAGCTGCCCGTGTTCGAGCACGAACTCGACCACGGCACCGAAAGCCTCCGGGGGCAGGGCGCGCGGGTGCGCGGGGAGCAGCGTGCTCAGTGCCTGCAGATCGGCGCGGGCGGTGTCGTCGCGCCCGAAGAAGAACGGCAGGTAGAACGTGGAGAGAAGCCGCAGGTTGCGCACCTCGATGTCGTCGGGCGCCTCCGCCACCGCCGTATCCAGGGTGCGCAGACCGGCGCGGACGTGGCCGACCTTGTCGTGGGGCCAGAACGCATGCTTGCCCCGCACCACCTCCAGCGCGCCCTCGTAGGCGTCCAGGCGATGGGCGGCGTCGCTGCCGGGCTCGGCGCTACCCCGCAGCCAGACCAGGGTCGCGCGCGCGTCCCGGAGGCGGGCCTCCTCCGCGACGGCGAGGACGTACAGGGTGCGCAGACGCTCCCAGTGCAGAGCGGGGTCGTGCGGCGTTGCGGCCAGGGCTTCGTCGAGTGCGTCCAGCTTGCGATCCATGCGGGCACGCGCTTCGGCCGTCTCCGGCGCGGGTGCCTCGTCCGGGCGCTGCGAACGCGCAGGCGCCGGGAGGGCGCAGAGGAGGAGCAGCACGGCGGCCGTCCGGATCACGCGACCGCTTCGCGGTCGACCGTGGGGGGGATCCACGGTTCTCCTCTCCCGGAGCGCAGCGGCGGAAGGGCGCTGGCGTTGCGCCGGGCCCGACCCAGCTCCCAGAGCCCCACGCCCGCCAGGCGCAGCTTGTCCGTGACACGCGTGTAGGCGCGGCGGCGCAGGTTGTCGTAGCCGTTGCGGCGGATGCCTTCGTGGATTCCCATGTAGACGCGCGCCGCCACGGCCACCGGGCGCTGGAAGAACACCGGCAGGTGCGGGATGGCCTCGAACGCGGCGTCGTAGTCCGCCTCGGCGATCGCCATCATCTCCTGCACGAGCACCCGATAGCGGGCGTCGATCGGGCGCTCGCCGTCGGACATGCCCTCCAGGTCCGCTCGCGTCAGACCGTGCCGGCCCAGCTGGCTGGCGGGCAGGTACAGGCGTCCCGCCCGGAGGTCCTCGCCCACGTCCCTGAGGATGTTGGTGAGCTGCATGGCATGCCCGAGCGCGGCCGCACGCTCCAGCACCCAGGGGTCGTGGGTGCCGAACAGCTCCGTGAGCCAGCCGCCCACGACGGAGGCGACGCGGTACGTGTAGAGGCGAAGCTCCGTCATGGTCTCGTAGGTGCGGCCCTCGAGATCCATGCGCATCCCCGCGACCAGCTCCCGCACGTAGTGGAAGGGCACGTCGTGCTCCACCATGTCGCGCATGACCGAATCCACGAGCACACAGCCACTGGCCCGGCCGTGGTAGGCGTCCGATGCCATCCCCAGCCACGCGTCCAGATCCTCCAACGTGCGCTGCGGATGCAGGGGATCGGCGCGGTCGACGAGGTCGTCCGTGAACCGGCAGAACCCGTAGACCCCGGCCACCCGCCGCCGCGGCTCGGGCGGGAAGAGACGCGCCGCGAAGGAGAATGAGCGCGAATGCAGGCGGAAGCTGGCGGCCCGGGCGTCCGCGCTGTCGAGCGTCCGCACGCGCTCCTCCACCCGGGCCCGCCCGGCCGTGACCGCGGCGGAGGGCCACCGGCCGCCCGTGGGGACCGCGGCGAGCACGGGCGCGAGCCACCGCTCCGTGAGCGTGACCACACCGTCCACGTCGGCGCCCAGCCGGGCGCCACGATCCACGAGGGCCTCGGCTTCGTCGCGCAACTCCGCGACGCAGGCGGACAGAGCGCGGTGGCAGGGGCCGTCGGCCGCCGCCCACGACTCCGCGGAGGCGTGCGCCAGAGGCCAGGTCCACTTCTGTTGCCTGCGATCCTGGAACGCGGCCTTGCCGGTCGCCGCAGCCGGCACGTAGTCCAGCAGGTCGTCGACACGCTGGTACAGCACGCCGAGGTCGCAGCCGAAGCGCACCCATTCGGGGTCGGCATCGTCGTCGGACCCGCACGCGCCCAGGAACGCGGCGCAGCCGAAGAGCGCACCGGTCTTGCGGGCCACGATCGCGCGGTAGGCCTCGACACCGAGCGCCTCACCGGCGCGGCGCCCCTGGCTGCGCTCTCCGTCCACGGTGGCGAAGACCGCCTCGGCGAAGCGCGAGACGAAGGAAGGCCGTCCACTGTGTTGCGCCACGACGTAGGCGCCGGTCAGCAGATGGTCGCCCTCGACCAACGCGGCGGCCACACCGCGCTCGGCGACGAGGGTGGGACGGCCACGGCGGATCTCGGCGCCGTCGAGCACGTCGTCGTGGAGGAGCGACGCCTCGTGGACCATCTCGAGCGCGAGCGCGCCCATCCAGGTCGACTCCGGGAGGGGGCGTCCTCCGGCCGCCAGCGTGACGGTGACGGGTCGATGCAGGCTGCCGCGCAGCGACGGGACAGGCAGGCCCGCCGTGCGGATGACGTCGGCCGCGCGGGTCAGGTGTTCGCGCACGCGCTCCACCCGCAGGTCCGGGCCGCCGGGGCTCACGATGCCACCTGGGGCCGGGGTGCCGCCACCGGCGCCCGGAGCGTGAGCAGCACCAGCACGAAGGCGCCCAACGCGACGCAGGTCACCAACACCGCGCCCCAGACACCGGCCAGCGCGAGCATCCCGAGCGGCATGAGGAGCACCAGACCGTACAGCCCGGCCAGCCAGGGGAGGGGCAGGGGACCCCCCCATTCGTGGGCGCGCAGGACCTCCAGCGCGACCATCAGCACCAACCCCGTGAGCATCCAGCCGAACACGTTCACCCACGGCATGCCGTAGTAGGAGCCGCTGTCGGCCCAGGTCCAGTACGGCGTCAGGTGGCTCATGGCGGGGTCGAGCGCCAGATCCCACAGCGTGAGGAGCGTGGCCGCCGCCAGCAGGCGCAGCGTGCGCCGGGAGCGCCCCAGCACGTGCGTGGCGATGAGGTAGCAGGGCAGCGCCATCAGGAACCAGCTTGCGGGGATGCTCCAGGGCACCCGCCCGCCGATGCGATAGCCCAGCAGGCCGGTGTAGCTGTAGGCCCCGAACGGGATGCCGTATCCGGTGCCCATCCATTCGCTGGTGAAGGCGAGCAGCCCCACCACCAGGAAGGCCGGTACCCAACGGGTGCGGGCGACCCGGACCAGCATGACCACGAGCGTGGCCAATGCGACCACGATGTGGGCCTGCGCGAGGAGCTGGAAGGAGACCTGGTAGAAGCGGACCAGCAACGGGCTGGACGAGGGGATGCGCTCGGGCGCGAGGCCGAAGATCCCGTAGCCGGCGAGCGCGATGAGCGTGAAGAGGGCCAGCGGCGCGAGGCTGAGGCGGAGTGCGCGCGGACCGAACGTGTGCGTGGTTGCGGCTGCGGTCATCGTGGCGTCTCGGGGTGCGACTTCAGCCAGGTGGCGAAGCTCTGCGTGGACTCGAACGACTGGAGACCTCCGAAACGACGCGTGCGGGGGGTGGCGCCGGCGACGGCCCGCTCCGGGCCGCCGAGGACGAGCGTGAACGGCGCTGGACCGTCCAGGTAGCGTTCGGCGATCTCCAGGCAACGGTGCACGTCGGGGGCGTCCTGCGAGGCGCCGAACGACAGACATACCACCGAAGCATCCTGACTGCGCTGTGCGGAGATCACTTCCGCCATCGGAACATTCGCACCGAGATACCAGGCCCGCCACCCATGCCGCTCCAGTGAAGCCCGCACGGCGAGCGCGCCCAGCTCGTGCTGGTTGCCCTCCGCGCAAGCGACGATGGCCACCGGCGCGTCCGCGCGGGTCGCCACCGCTCGCGACCAATCCGCACCCAGGCGTACGAGCGTGTCCGCCATCATCTGCGTGACGAGATGCTCGTCCGCGATCCGGATGCGACCGTCCCGCCACGCGTCACCGATGGCGTGCATGAACGTGGTGAGCGGCCCGTCCACCAGCGCCTCGAGCGAGAGCCGCTCGCGCCGCGCCAGGACCTCGAAGAGAAGGCCGATGCGACGGGGATCGGAGTAGAGCAGCCAACCCAGCGCCAGGGGTGCGAACGACGAGGCCGTGCCCTCCTCCTCGTCCCGGATGGCGGCCCAGGCGTGTGCTTCGAAGGGCCGGAAGGGCGTCAGCACCGTGGAGCCGCCCCGGGTCTCGGCCAGGACCAGCAGGTCGGTCAACGGGATCCGGCGGTGTCCGCCGTCCGTGCGCTCGACGCCCCGACCGAAGTCGTCGAGCCAGCGCTTGGCGGTCGAAGGGTGCACACCGAGGAGGTCGGCCGCCTCCGCCGTGGACAGCGTTATATCGTTCAAGACGACTCCAGTGCGCTGTTGGCGGGGTGTTGTTCCCCATATGGCGGCATGCAAACCGACCATGAAATGGTATGTGGTCGATTATGGGGGCGCAACCCGGCGGGCGGTCGAGCGCGGGCTTGCCCGGCGGGGACAGGACCCCATCTTTGCTCCCCACCCCGAACGAGGAGGCGTGTGGTGGGCCTGGAACGCGAAGACCTGAGCGACGATCCCATCGAGCAGTTCCGCGCCTGGTTCGCCGACGCGGAGGCCGCCCCGGCCGTGGCGCAGGCCAACGCGATGTGCCTGTCGACGTTGGGCGAGGACGGCTTTCCCCAGGGACGGATCGTCCTCCTCAAGGGGCTGGAGGAGGGCCGCTTCGTCTTCTACACCAACCTGGACTCGGCGAAAGGCCGCTCGCTCCGGGTCCATCCCCGGGCAGCGCTGACGTTCTGGTGGGAGCCGCTGGGCCGGCAGGTCCGCATCACCGGGCCGGTCGAGCCCGTCGAACCCGAGGTCGCCGATGCCTACTTCGCGAGCCGGCCTCGGGGAAGCCAGCTCGGCGCGTGGGCCTCCGAGCAGAGCCAGCCGCTCGACCAGCGCGCCACGCTGGAGCGACGCGTGCGGACGCTGGAGCAGGAATGGGAGGGCCGGGCGGTGAGCCGGCCCCCGCACTGGTCGGGGTTCGGCCTCACCCCCGTCTGGATCGAGTTCTGGCAGGACGGCGCCTTCCGCCTGCACGATCGCTTCCGCTACGAGCGCGGGCGCGGGGGCGTCTGGACCCTCACGCGCCTCAATCCCTGACGCCGTGGGGGCGACCCGACCCACCGGCTATATTGCAGGGATGATGGCGGAACCCCGGAGGAATCGGATGCTGGTGAGGCGGGTGGGACTGATCGGCGCGCTCGGAGCGGTGTGCTGGGCCGGCGTGTGCGATCCCGGTGAGATCACCATCGTTCCCGAGATCGACGAGCGCTGGTCCTTCGAAGGCAGCCTCGAAGGCTGGAGTGCCGCCGCGCTCGGAGGACTCACGCCCGGTGTGGATTGGAGCATCCAGTCGGATGCCGGTTCCGCCGTGGACGGGCAGGCGTCCCTTCGCTTCACCGTCGACGACGCCACGGGGAATGGCCGGGTCTGGATCGAGCGCGCGTTCGCCGTCGCCGCCGAGGAGGAGTACCGGGTCGACATCGGGTTCCAGGTGGGCAGCGAGGACGCGCCGGGCGTCACGCCCTGGAGCGCGGTGGTGGGCGCGACGCTGGACGCCCCGTCGGCCACCGGGACCGTGGCGGTGGACGGCCCCCTCGGCGATGCCAGCGGCGGCACCGGCGTGACCTGGACCCCGCTCACGCAGAGCCTCCTGCTGGACACCGGCGAGGAGCAGGAAACGGCCTGGGTGTCGATCGGCGTGGCCGTCGGAGCCCCTGGCCAACGGACCTACCGCGTGGACGCGCTCTCGGTCACCTTCACCCGCCGGTAGCGCGCGACCGCATGGGGCCGCACGGTCCGCGACCGTCGGCGGACCCTCGCATTCACTCGGCGGCGGCCAGCGTGCGGCGGCGCCCCGCCCGGGACCGCAGCGCCCGGGCCAGCGGCACCAGCAGGAGAAGGGGAGAGACCAGGACCGCATCGACCAGGAACACGCGGACGCCGGTCCAGCTGAGGAGGGTGCGGGTGAAGCTGACGTTCAGCCCCACCGCATCGAAGCGCCGCAGACCGTCGAAGGGCTCGAGCAGGGCCAGCTCGAACGAGAACGGCCGTCGCGAGAACGGCCAGAGCAGCCCGATGCCTCCTTCACCCAGCGGATCGGGAATGAGCAGGTCCAGCACGACGTGGGACGAATAGGCCGCCCAGGTGGCCAGGAAGACCGTCCAGAACGATCCCGTCCAGCGGCGCGTGAGGCCGGCGAGGAGCAGCGGGACCACCAGGGTGGCGAGCAGCGAGTGGGTGGGCCCGCGATGGAAGGCCGTGGCGCGGCCCAGGATCAGACCGGGCAGGAAGTCCAGGTCGGGCGCGTTGGCGGCCACGATGGACAGGCCCAGGATCCACAGCAGGCGGCTGCGGGGCGTGGAGCCGGGTCGGGCGCCGACAAGCTCGACGGCGGTGTATCCGCCGACGACGTGTCCGATCGAGGTGGGCATGGATCCGGGGGCGGACGGAGCGGGCGATGTGAAACCACCGGGGCGCAGACAAGTTCCGTGCCCCGGGACGGCCTCAGGCCGGTCCGCGTGATGGCGACCGAGCGCGCCGGGGTGGCGAAACGGCAGACGCAGGGGACTTAAACTCCCCGGGGCTTCGGCCCGTGTGGGTTCGACTCCCACCCCCGGCACTTCGATCGCGCGCCGCCTCGCTGAGAGGCCAAGAGGGGAGAAGCATTGCCCCCGTGCCCGCCGCGACTGTGGCTACGACGTCGGTCGAACCCGGAGCGCCAAACGGTCCGCGCGGGGCGGATCAGCCTCCGGGGCAGCGCGGCCGGCCGGCGCGAGCCGCTTCCAACAGCGCGACGATGTCGGAGACGGTGCTGGCGCCCGCGTCCTCGTCGTACCAGGCATACTTGCGCTCGTAGAGCACGTCCCGCTCCAGGCGCGCCTCGTTCTCCAGGAACCAGGTCTGCAGGCGTGCGGGCCGTTCCACCCAGCAGCCGACCTGCGCGCCCTCCGCGTCCAGGACCACGACCGTCGGGGTGGCCGCTCGTCCGTCCGGCGTGCGGTGCGCCTCCATGACGGGCCGGCCGGCATTGGAGTCGACGATCCGCATCTCCAGGTCCGGGACCTGATCCACCAGGCGGGCCAGGTACGGGATGGTGTTGGCCGAATCGCCGCACCAGTCCTCCGCGATCACCAGCAACCGATACGCTCCGGCGGCGCGCGCGCGGGCCTGCAGCTCGGGCGCCACCACCGCGCGCGCGAAGTTGCCCTGCCAGGTCTCGACGCGCTGGTCGGCCTTCTTCAGGAACACTCCGAAGGGGGTGCCGGCGTCGTAGAGCGTGGCGTACGGGACGGTATCGGCGGGCGCCGCGGCCGGAGCCGGCGCGGGTCCGCACAGGGCCAGCACACCGGCCAGGACGAGGCCCGCAGGGGCCAGCATCAGACCGTCTCCACCGCGCCCGGGGTGTAGCCCGCGTCGCGCACGGCGGCGGTCAGGGCGGCGGGGTCCGTCCCGTCCGCGACCGTGGCCGTTGCGTCCTTGCGCTCGAGCGATACGTCCACGTCCGACACGCCGACCAGGGGCTCGAGCGCCGAGCGCACCGAGTGGACACAGTGACCGCAGGAGAGGTCGGGCACGGGAATGCGGACGCGCGTCATGACGAGGTCCAGGCTCAGGGGAGGTGGGTGGCGATCAGGGCGGCGGTGACCAGCAGGACACCGAGGCCCAGGAGGAGTTCCAGGGTGGCGGGGATGCGCAGCAAGCCCACGCGCGGCTGCTCCTGCAGGGCGGGGCGCACCACCCGCCAGTTGTAGAACCCGAGCGCGGCCGCCCCGGCCAGCAGCCCCAGCTTGAGGAGGAGCGTGCGGCCGTAGCCGGTGCCCGTGAGCGCCCCGAACGCCCCGACGCGGTCCCAGGCGTTGACGGCTCCCGTGGCCAGCAGCACCAGGACCGCCATCAGGCTGACGCGGGAGAAGGACGCGATCCACGAGGGAAGGGCGGGGACGCGACCGTCGGCGTCGCGCGCGCGGCGCAACAGCGGCAGCGCCACGAACACCAGGCCCGCCAGCGCACCGATCCAGGCGCCCGCGGCGGCGACGTGCAGCGTATCGGCAACCAGCAACGGGACCCGCCTCGCTCCGTCCACCGCCCACGCGTGTCCGGAGAGCGGAGGTGCCAGGGTCGCGAGCGCGGCGGCGACCGTGGCTACGACCCAGCCCGCCCGTCCGGTCGTGGAGCGCGCCGCGCGAAGCAATCCGAAGGCGAAGAGCAGCGCTGCGCCCAGGTGCAGCCACCATCCCCATCCCCACGGGGTCTGGAAGAGGAGTGGGAGCGCGCCCGTCCCGGTCGCGCCGGCCTGGGTGAAGACGCGCACCACCGCGCCCGTGCCCGCCAGCAGCACGCCGATCCACCCCAGACGCCGCAGGCCGGTCCGGGCCGCGTCGGCCAGCGCGGTCTCGCCGCGGCGCGCGGCCGGCGCGACCACCGACCACCGGAACGTCACGACGCCGATGAGCAGCGTCGTGGACAGCAGGAACAGCCAGCGCCCGGCGAGCCCGAGCGGATCGTGCGGCGCGAGTGGGGGCGGAGCGGGTCCGGCCTGCGGGGCCACGGGCGGCGGCGCGGCCGGGAGCGTATCCGCCGCCTGGTCCCCGACCGAGGTGGCGCCACGCTCGACCGTGAACGCGAAGCTCCCGGAGACGGGATGGGAATCAGGACCCGCGGTACGCCACGTCACCTGGTGGAGCCCCGCGCCCAGCGGGGCCGCGATGCGGGCCACGAGCTCGCGGTCGCCGCTGGCGGGTGCGTAGTCGAGCGCGCCGAGCGGGACGAGCCCGCCGTCGGGAGCCCGCAGCTCCACGCTCGACAGCGCGCGCTGCACCAGCGTGGTGAACCGCAGGCGGATCTCGCCCGGCGCCTCGGCCAGACGCTGGTCGGCCGCGGGCTGGCTGCTCTCCAGGTCCGTGTGGCGCGGCCCCGCCGCCGGCAGCAGGGTCAGGATCGCCAGGACCGTCGCCGCGCCGACGGCCCGCGCACGCCTCACGCCGGCAGGCCTCGCTGGAGCACGGTGACGATCGCGTCCGTGAAGCGGTCGACCTCCTCCAGCGAGGAGTACACCGACGGCGACACCCGCAGGCCCTCGAACTCGGGGTGCTTGATGGCGACGACCAGGATGCGGTGCTCGGACCACAACCACTCCGTCAGCGCCACCGTGTCCACGCCCTCGACCTGTACGTTGGCGATGCCGCACGAGCGACCGGGCTGGCGGCTGGTGTGCAGGCGGATGCGGTCGTGCTGCAGCAGGGCGTCCGCCCAGCGGTCACGCAGGTAGCGCAGGCGTGCGTCCTTGCGCGCGGCGCCGATGCCCTGGTGGAACGTGAGGGCCTCCCCGATGGCGAGGTAGTTCGCCGCCGGATGGGTGCCGATCTCCTCGAACTTGCGGATGTTGGCGTCCATCCCCTCCGGAGCCGCCATCAGCGGCCACAGGTCGGCGATCTTGTCCCGACGCACCCACAGCATTCCGGTCCCGTGTGGGGCGAACAGCCACTTGTGCAGGCTCGTGCTGTAGTTGTCGCACTCGAGGTCGGAGATCTTGAAGTCGAAATGGGCGAGCGCGTGTGCGCCGTCCACCACGACCGGGATCCCGTGCCGACGGGCCATCGCCGCTACCTCGCGGACCGGCAGGATCTGCCCGGTGAGGTTGATCATATGGCACATCAGGATCATGCGTGTCTTCGGCGTGATGCCCGCCTCGAAGCGCCGCACCACCTCCGCGGTGTCCTCGGCGGGCACCGGCAGCTGGATCTGCTTCATCACGATGCCTTCCCGGCGCTCGCGCTGCTGGAAGGTCGTGATCATCCGACCGTAGTCCTGCGTGGACGTGAGGACCTCATCGCCGCGTTGCAGGTCGATGCCGAGCTGGACGGTCTGCAGGCTCTCCGACGCATTGCGCGTGAACGCGACCTCTTCGGGATCGACCCCCCACTCCCGGGCGAACCGTTGACGGACGCCTTCCCGTTGCGGCTCGAGCACGCGCCACATCGTGTAGGCGGGTGCGAGGTTGGAGTAGTCCAGGTGCCGCTTCATGGCGTCCTGCACCCAGACCGGTGAGGGGCTGACGCCGCCGTTGTTGAAGTTGACCAGCGTGCGGTCCACGGAGAACGCGCGCTGCACCTCGACCCAGAAGTCCTCGTTGGCGGCGATCTCGTCCGGAGTGCCCGGAGTGGCCGCCAGGTCGCCGACGATCTCCGCCGCGGAGCGCGCGAACACCGGTGTGGGCAGGGCGCCTCCGAGCGCGAGCGCGGCGGCGGGATAGCGGATGGCACCGAGGAACTGGCGACGATCGGTCATGGGTCCTCCGGGTCGGGGCGTTCCGGGACGATAGGACGGGCCGGAGGGAGCCGACAGGGGTCGACCGGGCCCGGTCGGCGCGCGGACACGACGTCCGCCGCCTTGACCCTCGTCCCTCCCGCCGGTTTTCTTGTGGCAGCCTGAGCCAGCCTCCGTGATCCGAATCACCTTCCTGGGAACGGCCGCGGCCCGACCGACCGTCGGGCGCGGCGTGAGCGCCTTCGCGGTTCAGCGCGAAGCGTCGCTGATGCTGTTCGACTGTGGCGAGGGGACCCAGCGTCAGATGATGCGCTACGGGACCGGCTTCGCCGTGACCGACATCTTCTTCACCCACGTCCACGCGGACCACCTGCTGGGGCTCACGGGCCTGCTGCGCACCATGGCGCTGCAGGGCCGGACGGATGCCATCGGTCTGTATGGGCCGCCCCGGTCGCGCGGGGTGCTGGAGGACGCGGTGCGTCTGGGCGTGGAGCGGGTCGCCTTTCCCGTGCACGTGACGGAGCTGACCGCCGGCGACGTCGTGGAACGCGACGGCTTCCGCCTCCGGGCCGTCGCGGCCGAGCACGGTACCCCTGCGTTCGCATGGGCCCTGGAGGAGGAGCCGCGGCTCGGCCGCTTCGACGTGGAGCGGGCCCGCGAGCTGGGCGTGCCGCCCGGGCCTCTGTTCGGGCGGCTGCACCGGGGGGAGACGGTCGACCTGGACGGGAGGACGGTGACCCCCGACGAGGTGGTAGGTCCGACCCGTCCCGGGCGGAAGGTGGTCTTCTCGGGAGACAGCCGCCCCTGCCGGGCCATCACCGAGGCAGCCCGGGCCGCAGATCTGCTCGTGCACGAGGCCACCTTCGCAGACGCCGAGTCCGATCGCGCCCGGGAGACGGGGCACTCCACGGCCCGGGAGGCGGCCGAGGTGGCCCGCGCGGCCGGCGTGCGGCGGCTGATCCTCACGCACATCTCGGCCCGGTACGCGGACGCGCCGGGGGCCCTGGAGGCCGAGGCCGCCAAGGTGTTCCGCCCCGTGACGGTCGCCCATGACGGCCTCGTCGTGGAGGTGCCCTTCCCGGAGGAGGAGATCCCTGCCGCCTCGGGGGCGGGGGATGCGCGCTCCGGACGGGAACCCGACCTGTGATCGAGCTGGAGGTACCAGGCGACAAGTCCATCACGCACAGGGCGTTGATCCTGTCCGCCCTTGCGGAGGGCGAGAGCCGGATCCTGGGGGCGCTCGTCTCCGAGGATACGCGCTCCACCGCGGCCGCCCTGCGCGCGCTCGGCGTCTCCATCTCGGAGCTCGACCCCGACGAGAGCCGGGTATCGGGCGTGGGTCTGCACGGGCTCACGCCGCCCGCGGGTCCGCTCGACTGCGGCAACTCGGGAACCACGGCCCGGCTCCTGGCGGGGGTGTTGGCCGGCTGCCCCTTCGCCTCCGTCCTGGACGGGGACGTGTCGCTGCGGAGCCGTCCCATGGAGCGCGTCACCGCGCCGCTGGGACTCATGGGGGCCCGATGCGAGTCCCTGGAGGGCCCGGGGCGTCTCCCGCTCCGCATCCACGGCGGCGCCCTCGCGCCCATCGATCACCGCTCGGCGGTGGCGAGCGCCCAGGTCAAGAGCGCGCTGCTCCTGGCCGGGATGGTGGGGGGTGCCTGGGTCCTCGCCGCGGAGCCCCGGCGCTCCCGCGATCACACCGAGCGCATGCTGGGTGCGGCGGGGGTTCCCCTGATCGAGCACTGGCACGAGGGCGCCTGGCGCGTCGAGCTGCGCGACCCTCCGGACCGGCTCGTGGCCCGTACCTGGCACGTTCCGGGGGATTTCTCGGCGGCCGCCTTCTGGCTCGCCTGGGGGGTCCTGCGCCCGGCGGGGCCGCCGCTCCGGATCCGCAACGTCGGGCTCAACCCCACGCGGACCGGCCTGCTGGCCGTGTTGGCCCGCATGGGGGCGCGGGTCGAGGTGGCCGCCGCGGCCGATCTGGACGGGGAGACCCGCGGGGACCTGCTGGTGTGGCCGTCCGAGCTCGAGGCCACGGAGGTCGGCGCCGACGAGGTCCCGGCCGTGATCGACGAGCTCCCCCTGGTGGCGGTGCTGGGCGCCCGCGCCCGGGGTGTGACGCGCGTGCGTGGGGCCCAGGAGCTCCGGGTGAAGGAGAGCGACCGGATCCGGGCCGTGGTCGACAACCTGAGGGCGGTGGGCGCCGAGGCCCGTGAGCTCCCCGACGGCTTCGAGGTGAGCGGCGGCACCGGGCCGCTGGCCGGACGGGTGGAGACCCGGCACGACCACCGGATCGCGATGGCGTTCGGCGTCCTGGGCGCCCTCCCGGGCGCGGCGCTCGAGATCGACGATCCCGCCGTGGCGGCCGTCAGCTACCCGGCCTTCTTCACGACCCTGGAGCGGCTGCGCCGGGACGGGTGGGGCGCCTCCGCGGGCAGTCGACGTCCCGTCGTCACCATCGACGGACCGGCCGGGTCGGGGAAGTCCACCACGGCGCGGGAGGTCGCCCGGCGGCTCGGCTTCCGTCACCTGGACTCGGGAGCGCTCTACCGCGCGCTCACCTGGGCGTTGCTCCGATCCGGCTGGGAGCTGTCCACCTGGGAGCGCCGCACGGCGGCCGAGCTGGAGGGGCTGGGCGTCGCGGCCCGACCGGGCCCGTCCGGTGTGGAGGTCCTGCAGGGCTCCGAGCCCATCCCCGATGCAGACCTGCGCAGCCCGCTCGTCACCGCCCACGTCTCGGCGGTCGCGGGGCTGCCGGCCGTCCGCTCGGTGCTGCTCCGGCTCCAGCGCGACGCGGCCGCGGGCGGGGGGTTGGTCGCGGACGGGCGCGACATGGGGACGGTCGTCTTCCCCCAGGCGGACGTGAAGGTGTTCTTCACGGCCGACCTCGAGGAGCGCGCCCGCCGGCGCCTTCGCGAGCGGGGTTCGGAGCCGGGCGACGCCCACGCGGTGCAGGTGGAAGCCTCCCTGATCCGGGACCGGGATTTCGCGGACGCGCACCGGGAGCTGAGCCCGCTCCGGGCCGCCCCAGACGCCCACCGCATCGACACGTCCGCGCTCGATTTCGCGGCCCAGGTGGAGGCCGTCCTGGCCCTCGTCCGTCGGTTGACGCCCTGAGGGGCCAGATCTAGCTTACCGATCTGTCCAGGAACCGGGCTCCGTGAGGGACGGGGCCCCGAGGTTCCTGTGCGCGTGTCCGTCGGATGGCGGCGCGGTCGCACCCACGACCCCATCCCGGGTTCCCTCCGCGCGCCCGGACACACAGAGCCGTCCCGCGGCTCCCGGAAGGTCCATGGCCAACACGATGTTCGTCGGCAACGCCGACCCCCACCTGCTCGACGATCCCTACGGCGACGACGATCTCTCCATCTCGAGAGACGACTTCGCGAAGCTGCTCTCCGACTACGAGGACACCCTCCAGGACGTCAAGGAGGGCGAGATCGTCCGGGCGAAGGTCCTTCGCGTCAACGAGACGAACGTCATCCTCGAGTTCGGCTTCAAGAGCGAAGGCACCGTTCCCCTCGACGAGTTCAAGGATCCCGCCACCCTGGTGCCGGGCGCCGAGATCGAGGTGCTCCTCGAGAGCCTCGAGGACGAGCAGGGCGTGGTGGTGCTCTCCAAGAAGAAGGCGGACTTCCTCCGCGTCTGGGAGCGCATCAAGGAGGCCTACGAGCAGGATCGTCCGGTGAAGGGCACCCTCAGCCGCAAGATCAAGGGCGGCGTGACGGTGGACCTCATGGGCGTCGACGCCTTCCTCCCGGGTTCGCAGATCGCGCTGCGTCGCGTTCCGAACATCGAGGATCTGCTCGGCGACTCGTACGACTTCAAGATCATCAAGCTCAACAAGCGTCGCCGGAACATCGTGGTCTCGCGCCGCGTGCTGCTGGAGACCGAGCGCGAGTCCAAGCGCAAGAAGCTGGTCAAGGAGCTGCTGGTCGGTCAGGTCCGGGCGGGCGTGGTCAAGAACATCACGGACTTCGGTGCCTTCATCGACCTGGGCGGTCTGGACGGACTGCTCCACATCACCGACATGTCGTGGGGCCGGGTCGGGCATCCCTCCGAGGTGGTCAAGATCGGTCAGGAGCTGGACATCAAGGTCCTCGACATCGACTGGGACCGCGAGCGCATCTCGCTCGGCCTCAAGCAGCTGCTCCCGTATCCGTGGACCGAGATCGACCGCAAGTATCCGGTCGGCTCCCGCGTGCGCGGCCGGGTGGTCTCCATCACGAACTACGGCGCCTTCATCGAGCTGGAGAAGGGCGTCGAGGGTCTGGTGCACATCTCCGAGATGTCCTGGACGCGCAACGTCCGGCATCCCAGCAAGCTCGTGAACATCGGGGACGAGATCGAAGCCGTGGTCCTGAAGGTCGACCCGGCCGACGAGAAGATCTCGCTCGGCATGAAGCAGATCGAGGAGGACCCCTGGCTGGCCCTGCCGGTCAAGTATCCCACCGGAACGGTGCTGGACGGCGTGGTCCGCAACCTCACGTCCTTCGGCGCGTTCGTGGAGATCGAGCCCGGGATCGACGGTCTCGTGCACGTCTCCGACATGAGCTGGACCAAGCGGGTCGAGCATCCGTCGGAGGTCGTGGAGAAGGGCCAGGAGATGAAGGTCATGGTCCTCGACGTGGACGCCGAGGGCAAGCGGATCTCGCTCGGGATCAAGCAACTGCTGGACGACCCGTGGCCTCAGATCGTCGAGCGCTTCGCGCCCGGCGTGGAGCAGGAGGCCACCGTGGTCCGCAACCAGGAAGGCGGCGTGGTCGTCGACATGGGAGACGACATCGAGGCCTTCGTGCCGCCCACGCACACCGGCGTGGACGACCCCGAGCGTCTGGACGAGTACTATGCGCCCGGTGAGAAGGTGGACGTGAAGGTCCTCGAGTCCGACGCCACCAATCGCCGGATCGTGCTGACGGTCACGACGCTGCCCGAGCGCAAGCCCGGACGGCGTCTCACGCCGGTCGCTGCCGAGAGCGGCGCCGAGGAGGCCGGCGAATCGGCGTCCGCGGAGTAGCCGAGCCGGGCCGGGTCGTGCGCGGACCGTTGGGCCGTGCCAGTGGATCGCCCGGTCGCCTTCGGGCGGCTGGGCGGTTCGCGCATGGTGCTCTGGTGACACTCCTGGGCGTCGCCGGGTGCCTCCCCGTGCAGCAGGGCGGTGCGGTCGATCCCGGGCCGGCCGTACCCACCGACCCCGCCATCGAGCGGGGTGCAGCGCCGAGCGCCGGCGCGGAGGCGACGGCGGCGCGCCTGCTCGGTGAAGCCAGGGCCGCGCTGGAGCGCGGAGACGATGCCCAGGCTCGCGCGCTCGCCACGCGGATCGTGGATGAATTCGCCAGCGTGCCGGGGACGGCGCAGGCCCTGTGGATCCGGGCCCAGGCGGAGCGCCGCGCCGGCGCGCCCGCCGACGCGGCGGCGGACGCCCGACGGTTCGTGGCCGTCCTGCCGGAAGGAGACGAGCGCCGGCTCACCGCGGCCCGGTTCGCCGCGGAGGCCTTCCTGGACGCGAGCGAACCGACCGCCGCCGTCCGTGCGCTCCTGGACCTGGCCGCGGCCGAGGCGCAGGCGAGCGGGAGGACCGGGGTGGACCTCGCGCGTACGGCGGTGCGCCGCATCCCCACCGACACGCTGCTGGTGCTCGCCGAGCAGGTGGGGCCGGGCCCGATGGGCGACCTGGTGGAGCTGGAGGCCGCCGTCGGGCTCTATTTCCGGGACGAGGTGGCGCGCGCGGCGCAGATCGCCCGGGCGCTCCTGCAGGAGTCGTTGACGGCGGAGGATCGCCGGATCGCCGAATCGATCGTGTCCGGCAACGCGGAAGCCGTCCTCGGCGACGGCGTGGCCGTGGGCGCGTTGCTTCCCAGCACCGGCTCACCGGTGATGCGCGAGTACGCGTCGGCCATCGAGGAAGGCGTGCGCGTGGCGTTCGAGACGCGCGCCCGGGACACGCGGCGGCCGGTCCGTCTGGAGATCCGCGACGACGGGGGCGACCCCGCCCGCACCGAACGATCGTTGCGGGAGTTGGAGGCCGCGGGCGCGGTGGGCGTCATCGGCCCCCTCCTGGACGACCAGCTCGTCGCCGCCGCGCGCACCCGCGCCTCCGAGTTGGCGCTGATCTCGCCCACCGCGGAGCGCGTGCCCGGTGACCAGGGCGTGTATTCGCTCGGGGCCACCGAGCCGGGCGCGGCCCGGGCGCTCGCGGACTATGCGGTCGAGCAGGGCTTCCGTCGGGTCGCGGTCGTCTATCCGCGCACCCCCGCCGCCACGGCGGACGCGCAGAGCTTCGCGCAGGCCTACCGCGAAGGCAGCGCCGCTCCGGGCCGCGAGGTGCGCGAATTCACGTACGAGCCCGGCACCACGTTCTTCCGCGAACAGCTCATGGGCGTCGCGGACTTCGGGGCCGAGGCCGTGGTGCTGCCGGTACCCGAGTCCGACGTCGAGCTGATCGCGCCCCAGGTATCGTTCTTCTCGCTGGATTCACTCGGGGTGCGCGTGCTGGGCACGGGATCGTGGGCCAGCCCCGACGTGCTCGATCGTGTGGATGTCCGCCATCTCGACGGCGTCGTGGTGGCGTCCCCCCGGGATCCGGACGGGGAATCCGCCGAGCACCGCCGCTTCGTCGAGCGCTACGAGTCGGTCGTGCGCAAGACGCTGCGCAGTCCCATCCCGGCCTACGGCTACGACGCGGCTTCGTTGATCCTCGAGGCCATCGATCGTGGTGCGCGCACACCCGCGGACCTCGAAGCCCAGCTCGAAGGGATCCGCGACTTCCCGGGCGCCACGGGCGTCATCTCCATCGAAGGTGGGCAGATCGTCCGGCGCCACCAGCTCTACCTGCTGGAGGACGGACGACCCCGTCTGCTCGACCGGCCCAACAACTGACGAAGGCATGACGCTCGAAGAACGGCTGGCGCGCCTCGATGCGCTGGGGAGGAAGGCGTTGGAGGGCGGGGGAGCCGCCCGCATCGAGGCCCAGCACAAGCGCGGCAAGCTGACGGCTCGCGAGCGCATCGACCTGCTGCTGGATCCGGACTCGTTCGTCGAGCTGGATCGCTTCGTGACGCACCGATCGCGCGAGTTCGGGCTCGACGGCCAGCAGTTCCTCGGGGACGGTGTGGTCACGGGCTACGGCACCGTGCACGGCCGACTGATCTACGTCTTCTCGCAGGACTTCACGGTCCTCGGTGGTTCGCTGTCGGAAGCGCACGCGGAGAAGATCGTCAAGCTGCAGGACCTGGCGCTGAAGAACGGTGCCCCGATCGTCGGGCTGAACGACTCCGGGGGGGCGCGCATCCAGGAAGGCGTCGTCTCGCTCGGGGGCTACGCCGACATCTTCCTGCGCAACACGCTCGCGTCGGGCGTCGTGCCGCAGGTCTCGGTGATCCTGGGTCCCTGTGCGGGTGGCGCGGTGTATTCGCCGGCCATCACCGACTTCGTCTACATGGTCCGCGGCATCAGCTACATGTTCGTCACCGGTCCCAACGTGGTGAAGACCGTGACGCACGAGGACGTGGACATGGAGAGCCTCGGGGGTGCCGACGTGCACGCGAGCCGCTCCGGCGTCTGCCATTTCGTGCACGACTCGGAGGCCGAGTCGCTGGCCGCCGTGCGCGACCTCTTCCGTTTCGTGCCCCAGAACAACCTGGAGGCGCCGCCACGGCGCGAGACGTCCGATCCGTCCAACCGTCGCTCGGACCGCCTGCTGGAGATCGTGCCCGACTCGCCCAATCGCCCGTACGACATGCACGAGGTGATCCGCGAGATCGTGGACGACGCGGAGTTCTACGAGGTCCACGGCTTGTTCGCGGCGAATCTCATCACCGGCTTTGCCCACCTCGGGGGGCACGCCGTGGGCGTCGTCGCCAACCAGCCCCAGGTGCTGGCCGGGGTCCTGGATATCGACTCGTCGCAGAAGGGTGCGCGCTTCGTGCGCTTCTGCGACGCGTTCAACATCCCGTTGGTCGTCTTCGAGGACGTCCCGGGCTTCCTGCCGGGCGTGGCCCAGGAGCACGGTGGCATCATCCGCCACGGCGCCAAGCTGCTCTACGCGTTCGCCGAAGCCACCGTGCCCAAGATGACCATCATCACCCGGAAGGCCTACGGCGGCGCCTACGACGTCATGAACTCCAAGCACATCCGGGGCGACCTCAACCTCGCCTGGCCCACGGCCGAGATCGCCGTCATGGGTCCGAAGGGTGCGGTGGAGATCCTGTTCCGGAAGGAGATCGCCGAGGCGGACGACCCCGAGGCCGCGACCACGGCGCGGATGGAGGAATACCGCGAGCGCCTGGCGCACCCGTACGTGGCCGCGGCCCGTGGCTACGTGGACGACGTGATCGATCCGCGGGACACGCGGCGCCGCCTGATCTCGGGGCTGGACATGCTGCAGGGCAAGCGGGATTCCAATCCCCCCCGCAAGCACGGCAACATCCCGCTGTAGGCAGCGCCCACCCCGCGCCGTCACGGCGCGGAGCCGGATGCGCTCAGATCCGCCCCCTGGTGCTGTCGTCGGCCGTGGCAGCGATCGCTGCACCTCCGGCCGGTCACCGCGGCATCCCTCCCACGTCTGGCGATCCCCCCGCGCCGACCGGCAACGGTCGGCCGTCGCGCCGCATCCCATGGCCGTGGGGACGATTCACACCAGGAGGACGGGGATGGCCAGGAAGACGGCGGGAGCGGGTGCGCTGGGATTCGTGCTGGCGGGGATGGCGGGTGCCGTGACGACGCCCGGGGCGGCCCAGCAGGCGCCGCCCCCGCCCGACCGCGAGTGCGCCTGCGAGGATGGGCCGCGCTGGGAAGGACCCGGCGTGCGGGTGCTGAGCCTGGGCGCGCCCCGCGCCCGGATGGGCGTGGGCCTCCGCGCCGATGCGGACGGGCGGGGCGCGGAGATCACGACCGTGGCGGAAGGGAGCCCGGCGGAGGAGGCCGGTCTGCGGGAGGGAGACGTGATCCTGTCCATCAACGGAAGCCCGCTGGACGAGCCCCGCGAGGGGCGCCGGGGATGGCGCGTGCGCGGCGAGGGCTCCGTCCCGGTCCAGCGCCTCATGGAGCTGGCCCGGGATTGGGATCCCGGTGACCGGGTGGAGGTCGGGTTCCTGCGGGACGGGGACGAGCGCTCCGCGACCGTGGTGGTCGAGGAGAACGACGACGCACTGATCTCGCAACGCATGCTGCCGCTGATGGATCGGGCTCGTGACCTCGGGCAGGGTCTCAGGTCGTTCTCCTTCGAGGACGAGCCGCGGATGCGGGTGTTCGGGGGGGGCCCGGGGGCGTTCTGGTTCGGCGGGGCGGCGGGCCTCGAGCTCCACGCGCTCACCCCCGAGCTGGGTCGCTACTTCGGGACGGAGGAAGGCGTGCTGGTCCTGGACGTGGAGGACGATTCCTCGCTGGGCCTGCGCGCGGGCGACGTGATCCTGGCGATCGGCGCGCGCGCCGTGGACGAGCCCCGCGACGTGCTGCGCGTGCTGGGCTCGTACGAGGACGACGAGCCCGTCGAGCTGGAGATCGTCCGGGACGGGGAGCGCACCACGGTCGAGGGCCGGACAGGACGGTAGGGACCGCGCGCCCGGCCGGGGCGCCGCGGGCACTTCAACGCCGCCTGCCGTGGTCCTACCTTGAGGCGCCGCCGCCCCCCTCGGGGCCGGCGGCGTCGTCCGTTTCCGGGAAGGAGCCGCCCGTGCTGAAGTCGGTCCTGATCGCCAACCGCGGCGAGATCGCCGTCCGCGTCATCCGGGCCTGCCGGGAGCTGGGCATCGGATCCGTCGCGGTCTATTCGGACGCGGATCGCGCCGCGCCCCACGTCCGCCTGGCCGATCGGGCCGTCCACATCGGCCCCGCTGCCGCCTCCGAGAGCTACCTGCGCGCCGACCGCCTCATCGAGGCGGCCCGGGGCGCCGGGGCGGAGGCCATCCATCCCGGCTACGGCTTCCTGGCGGAGCGGGCCGCCTTCGCACGGGCCGTCCAGGACGCGGGGCTCGTCTTCGTGGGTCCGGACCCCGACACCATCGCGGCGATGGGCGACAAGACCGAAGCGCGTCGGCGGATGGCGGACGCGGGCGTCCCCATCGTGCCGGGTGCCGTCGATCCGCTGCGGGACGCGGACGAGGCGCGCCGGGTGGCGGCAGACATCGGCTACCCCGTCCTGCTCAAGGCCTCGGCGGGGGGTGGGGGGAAGGGGATGCGCGTCGTGCGTGAGCCGGAGGAGCTCGCCCGGGCGCTCGAGGCCGCCTCCCGGGAGGCGCAGGGCGCGTTCGGCGACGGTGCGGTCTACGTCGAGCGCTTCCTGGACCGGCCCCGTCACATCGAGATCCAGGTGCTGGGGGACCGCACCGGCCGGGTCCTGCACCTGGGCGAGCGGGAGTGCTCCATCCAGCGGCGGCATCAGAAGCTGGTGGAGGAGGCTCCCTCGGCGGTCCTCACCCCGGAGCAGCGCGCCGCCATGGGCGAGGCGGCCGTGCGCGCGGCCGAGGCCGTCGACTACGTCGGCGCCGGCACGGTCGAGTTCCTGTTCGAGCAGGGGGAGTTCTTCTTCCTGGAGATGAACACCCGGATCCAGGTGGAGCATCCCGTCACGGAGCTCGTCACCGGGATCGACCTGGTGGAGTGGCAGCTGCGGGTGGCCGGAGGCGAAGCCCTCCCCTGGAGCCAGGAGGACGTCACCCTCTCCGGGCACGCGATCGAATGCCGGATCACGAGCGAGGACGTCTCATCCGGCTTCCTGCCGTCGACCGGGCGGGTGGAGGCGCTGTCGGTCCCCGGGGGCGCGGGGGTGCGCTGGGACGCCGGCGTGGAGGTGGGCACGGAGGTCGGGCTCCACTACGACCCGCTGCTGGCCAAGCTGGTCGTGCACGCCCCGACGCGGGAGGCCGCCATCGCCCGCCTGCGCCGGGCCCTCGGCGAGCTCGCCATCGACGGGGTGGAGACCTGCACGCCGCTCCTGCGTCGGATCGCCGCGGAAGCGGACTTCCAGGCCGGCGCGCTGTCGATCCGCTACCTCGACGAGCACCCCGAGCTGCTGGAGGGGTCGGGGGAGCACGTGGATCGCACGCTGGCCGCGGTCGCTGCCGCCCTGCTGGAGGAGCAGCGACGGCGCCGGGAGCGTCCCCGCCTGGCCAGTGCCAACGGGTCGGCGCACGGCTTCTCGGCGTGGCGCCGCGCGGGGTTGCCCGGGGGGAGCGGCGGCGCCTGAGCGAGCGGGTCCGGATCGATCGGATCGCGGCCGGAGGGGCCGGGGTGGGGCGCCTGGCCGACGGCCGGGTGGTCTTCGTGGCCCGCAGCGCGCCGGGAGATGAGATCGAGGTCGAAGTGACCGAGGTCAAGAAGAAGTGGGCCAAGGCGATCCCGATCCGGGTCGTGCATCCCGGACCTGATCGAGCCCCGCCGCCGTGTGTCCACTACGCCCGCTGCGGGGGGTGCGCCCTCCAGCATCTCGAGGCCGACGCGCAGCTCGGCGCCAAGCGGGCGATCGTGGAGGACGCCCTGTCCCGGATCGGTGGACGGGCGGTGCCGGTCGAAGCGGCCCAGCCCGCGCCGCAGCCGTTCGGCTACCGCGTCCGCGCCCAGTTCCACCTCCGTCGCCTGGCGGGCGGCCGCGTGGTGGCGGGCTTCCACGCCGTCGACCGGCCCGGGCGCGTCGTCGACATCCCCTCCGGCTGCCTGATCCTGGATCCGGTGGTGGAGCGCGCGTGGACGCAGATCCGGGGCGCCTGGGGTCCGGGGGCCTGCCGGCTTCCCGGAGGGGCGGCGCTCCGACTCGCGGTGCGGCGGGTGGAGGGAGGTGTCGTGCTCACCGTGGAGGGGGGGCGCGGCCGCGGCGAACCGGACGCCCTGCTGGCGGACGCCCCGGCGGTGCGGGCGCTGTGGAGTCGGCCCGAGCGTGGAGCCGCCCGTCTGCTGGCCGGGGATCCGGACGTGGCCGAGGCGGACGAGGCCGTCTCGCCGCTCGGTCCCGGGGCGTTCACACAGGTCAACCCGTCCGGCGCCGAGGTCCTGGAGCAATGGGTGGTCGGGGCCGCCGGCGGCGCGCTCCCGGGCGCCCGGGTGATCGACGCCTACGCAGGCGCCGGCCTCTTCGGTCGGGCTCTGGCCGCCCTGGGGGCGCGGGTGCAGGCCATCGAGGCGGACCCGGTCGGAGCCGCCGCTGCCCGCCGGGCCGGCCTGGCGGTGCTGGAGGGTCGCGTGGAGGCGCGGCTGCGCGAGGCGCTTCCCGCAGACCTGGTGGTGGTCGACCCACCGCGGGCCGGTCTGGACCCGGCCGTGGCCGACCTGCTGGAGCGGTCCGGTCCGCCCCGGTTGATCTACGTGAGCTGCGATCCGGCGACGCTGGCCCGCGACCTCGCCCGACTCGGGCGCTACCGCGCGTCGCGGGTCCGGGTGCTGGACCTGTTCCCGCAGACGGCACACGTGGAGACCGTGGTGACGCTGGACCGCGAGGGCGCGGAAGGGGATCTTCCGGCCGTGCCCCGCGCCTCTCCCCCCGACCCGAGCGAGCCATGAGATACCGGGTGCAGATCGACGGCCAGGACTTCGACGTGGATCTGGACGACTCCACGGTCCAGGTGGACGGCCGGCCCGTGCACGTGGAGTGGGTGGAGCGCGACGGCCAACCCGGTGGCCTGCTCTCGGTGGACGGCCGTACGGCGGCGGTCCGGGGCGAGCGCGATGCGGAGGGAGGGTGGCGGCTCCGGGTGGACGGCGAGCCTGTGCGCGCGGACGTCGCGGACGAGCGCGCCCTGCGGGCCCGGCAGGTGGCCGGGGCGGCGGGCCGCGCGGCCGGTCCCCGCCCGGTGCGCGCCCCGATGCCCGGTCTGGTCGTGCGGGTCGACGTCCAGGAGGGTCAGACCGTGGAGAAGGGAAGCGGTCTGGTGATCGTGGAAGCCATGAAGATGGAGAACGAGCTGAAGGCGGAGGCGCCCGGCGTGGTGGCCCGGATCCGGGTCTCCGCGGGTCAGACCGTGGAGAAGGACCAGGTGCTGATCGAGATGGCTCCCGTGGAGGCGGCATGAAGGACGAGCAGGGTCCGGCCCACACCGATTCGGGTCTGGACGTCCACCTGGTGTACGGCCCCGACGCGGGGACCGGTCCCGCGGACGAGCACCCCGGGTCGTTCCCGTTCACGCGCGGTGTGCACCCCACGATGTACCGGGGTCGGCTGTGGACGATGCGCCAGTACGCCGGCTTCGGCACGGCCGAGGAGACCAACCAGCGCTATCGCTACCTGCTGGCACAGGGCACCACGGGGCTCTCGGTCGCGTTCGATCTGCCCACCCAGATGGGCTACGACTCCGACCACGCGATGGCCACGGGCGAGGTGGGACGCGTGGGGGTCGCGATCGACTCCATCGCGGACATGCGCACGCTGTTCGACGGGATCGACCTGGGGCAGGTCTCGACGTCGATGACCATCAACGCCACCGCCCCCATCCTGCTGGCCCTGTACGTCGCCGTCGCGGACGAGCGCGGGATCCCGCGGGAGCGGCTGTCCGGCACGGTCCAGAACGACATCCTCAAGGAGTACGTGGCCCGCGGCACCTACGTGTATCCGGTGGAGCCCAGCCTGCGGCTCGTGGCCGACGTGCTGTCGTTCGCCGCGCGCGAGGTCCCGCGCTGGAATCCGATCTCCATCTCCGGCTACCACATCCGTGAGGCCGGCTCCACCGCGCCCCAGGAGATCGCCTTCACGCTGGCGAACGCGCTCGAGTACGTGGAGCGCGCGCGCAGCGCCGGGCTGGACCTGGAGACGTTCGCGCCGCGCCTCTCCTTCTTCTTCGCGGCGCACAACGACCTCTTCGAGGAGGTGGCCAAGTTCCGCGCCGCGCGTCGGCTCTGGGCCCGTCTCCTGCGCGAGCGCTACGGGGCGTCGGACGCGGCCTGCCGTCTGCGCTTCCACACGCAGACCGGGGGCTCCACGCTCACGGCGCAACAGCCCCTCAACAACGTGGTGCGCGTGACCCTGCAGGCGCTGGCCGCCGTGCTCGGAGGGACGCAGTCCCTGCACACGAACGGGTTCGACGAGGCGCTCGCGCTGCCCACGGAGGAGTCGGCGCGCCTGGCGCTGCGCACGCAGCAGATCGTGGCCTTCGAGTCGGGTGCGCCCCGGACCGTCGATCCGCTCGCCGGAAGCTGGTTCGTGGAGTCGCTCACCGACCGGCTGGAGGAGTCGGCGCGCGCCTACCTGACCCGCATCGACGAGATGGGGGGCGCCGCGCACGCCCTCGAGTTCATGCAGGAGGAGATCCACCGGGCTGCGTACGCCCATCAGCTGGCGGTGGAGTCGGGCGAAAAGGTGGTGGTGGGCGTCAACCGCTTCACCGAAGGGGGGCCGGCCCACCCCGAGCCCCAACCCGACTACTCGGCCCTCGAGGCCGGGCAGCGCACCCGTCTGGCCCGTCACCGGGCCGAGCGCGACGGCGGGGCCGTCACGGCCGCCCTGGACGCGGTACGGCAGGCGGCCGCGGGGTCGGACCCCATCCTGGACCGGATCGTCCCGGCGGTGCGGGCGGGCGCCACCCTGGGGGAGGTGAGCGACACCTTGCGAGGCGTCTGGGGCACGTACGACACGCATCCCCAGGGCGGCTGACCGCGGAGGCGCGGGTCGCACGGCACGCCGGGCGGGCTCGGACCGGGGGGGGTGGGGCACACCCGATCGCGGCAGGCTTCGTGCTGGTCGCTCCGGGGGCACCCGGTTAGCTTTTCATGTTTGCCCACGGACCGCTTGCAGACGCCCATGCCCACCTACGAATACCGCTGCCCGGACGGCCACGAGTTCGAGGTCTTCCAACGCATGAACGACCAGCCCGGAGCCGACTGCCCCGTGTGCGGCCAGCCGGCCACGCGGCAGCTCTCGGCCGGAGCGGGGCTGCTGTTCAAGGGCTCCGGCTTCTACATCACCGACTACCGGGACAGCGACTACAAGAAGAAGGCGGAGAAGGAGGGGGGCGGCGCCGCGAAGACCGATGCGCCCAAGGCCGATGCATCCAAGGCCGACTCGCCCGGGAAGCCCAAGGCCGACTCGTCCGGGAAGAGCGACGGCTGAGGCATGGCCCAGGACCTCCTTCGCGCCGCCCTCGAGCGGGCGCTCGCCGACCTCGGGGTCGGAGACCACGAGATCCGCTTCGAGCGCCCCCGCGATCCCACCCACGGGGATCTCGCCACGAACGTCGCCCTCACGCTGTCCGGCCGTCTGGGCCGCCCGCCCCGCGCCATCGCGCAGGAGCTGATCGACCGGCTCGACCTTCCGCCGGACACCATCGAGTCCGTGGACATCGCCGGCCCCGGGTTCCTCAATTTCCGCTTCGGCTCGGGCGAGATCGCCGACGAGCTGCGCGGGATCCTGGAAGGCGACAAACGCTTCGGCCGCGGGGACGTGGGCCGGGGCGAGCGGGTGATGGTCGAGTTCGTCTCGGCCAATCCCACCGGGCCGCTCCACCTGGGTCACGGCCGCCAGGCCGCGCTGGGCGACGCCATCGCGTCGCTCCTCGAATGGACCGGCTGGAAGGTCCAGCGCGAGTTCTACTACAACGACGCGGGGCTGCAGATCGAACGCCTCGCCCAGTCCGTCTGGGCGCGCTACCACCAGGTGCTGGGCCGTCCGGAGCCGGTGCGCGAAGACGGCTATCACGGCCACTACGTGATGGACATCGCGCAGGCCTTCCACGCGCAGGTGGGTGACCTCTACGAGGGGATCGCCTCCACCGAAGCCCTCGACGCGATGCGGCGCTACGCGGTGGACATGATCCGCAAGGAGCAGGACGAAGACCTGCAGCAGTTCGGCGTCCTGTTCGACGAGTACTACCTGGAGTCGTCGCTCTACACGGACGGACGGGTCAAGGAGACCGTGCGGCGTCTGCGCGAGACGGGCCTGGTCTACGAGGACGGCGGTGCGGTCTGGCTACGGACCACCGAGTTCGGTGACCAGAAGGACCGCGTCATGATCAAGAGCGACGGGTCGCCCACGTACTTCCTGCCGGATGTCGCCTACCACGTCACCAAATGGGAGCGCGGCTTCAAGCACGCCGTCAACGTGCAGGGCTCGGATCATCACGGTACGGTGGCGCGCGTCCGTGCGGGGCTGCAGGCGCTCGGCCTGCCGGAGAACTATCCGGAGTACGTGCTCCACCAGATGGTGACCGTGGAGCGCGAGGGCGAAGAGGTGAAGCTGTCCAAGCGCGCCGGCTCCTACACGACCCTGCGCGCGCTCATCGACGAGGTCGGGGCGGACGTGACCCGGTACTTCTTCCAGATGCGCAAGCCCGATGCGCACCTGGTGTTCGACCTCGACACGGCGCTCGACCGCTCCGAGAAGAACCCTCTGTTCAAGATCCAGTACGCGCACGCCCGCATGTGCTCCGTCTTCGCCAAGGCTGGCGTGGATGCCACCACCGTGCACGGGGATGCGGAATTGAAGCGGCTGCGCGAGCCCGCGGAGCGCGACCTGGTGCGTCAGCTCGGCGAATTTCCCGAGGTCGTGGCGCGGGCCGCGGAGCAGCGTGCGCCCCACGTCCTGTGCGACTACCTGGAGCGCACCGCCGGCACCGTGAACTCCTGGTATCATTCCGGGAACCCGTCGCGGAATCCCGGCCTGGCCGTCCTGGTGGACGACGCCGCCCTGCGGGGCGCGCGGCTCGTCCTCACCCGGGCGGTGCAGATCGTGCTGCGCAACGGGCTGTGGATCCTCGGCCTCACCGCGCCCGAGCGCATGGAGCGCGAGGACGAGGCTCCTTCACCCTCCTGATCCCCCGAAAGAAGCGAGGTCGTTTCGTGTCGGTCCTGGTCGTTGGTAGTGTCGCGTTGGATTCGGTGATCACGCCGTTCGGCAAGGCCGACGAGGTGATCGGCGGCTCCGCGGTGTTCTTCTCCGCGGCGGCTTCGCTGTTCACCGATGTCCACGTGGTGGGCGTGGTCGGGCCCGACTACCCGCGTGCCGACCTGTCCTTCCTGACCGACCGCGGGGTGGATCTGTCCGGGGTGGAGACGGCGGAAGGCGAGTCGTTCCGCTGGGCCGGGAAGTACAGCTACGACCTGAACTCGCGCGAGACGCTGGACACGCGCCTCGGCGTGTTCGCCGACTTCCAGCCCCGTATCCCCGACGCCTTCCGGAACGCGCGGACCGTCTTCCTCGGCAACATCCACCCGTCGTTGCAGGCGAGCGTGCTCGATCAGGTGGAGCGGCCGGACCTGGTGGCCTGCGACACCATGAACTTCTGGATCAACGGAGCCCGCGCCGAGCTCGAAGCCCTGTTGGGGCGGGTGGACCTGTTGATGGTCAACGACGAGGAGACCCGGCAGCTCGCGGACGAACCCAACCTGGTGAAGGCCGTGCGCTGGATCCAGGAGCGCGGTCCGCGCGCCGTGGTGGTGAAGAAGGGGGAGCACGGCGCCATGCTGTTCCACGAGAACGAGATCTTCTTCGTGCCCGGCTACCCGCTCGAGGACGTGCGCGACCCCACGGGGGCGGGGGACTCGTTCGCCGGTGGCTTCCTGGGCTACCTGGACTCCACGCCGCACTGGGACGATGGCGCCTGGCGCCGCGCGATGGTCTACGGCTCGGTGACCGGATCGTTCGCCGTGGCCGACTTCTCCGTGCGGCGCTTCCGCACGCTGAGTCGGGACGAAGTGGCCGAGCGAGCCCGCCTGTTCCGTCGCCTGACGGCCGTCGAGTTCGAGATCGCCGATGCGCTCTGAGACCGGCGGTGTCGACTACCGGGCCACCGGCGTCGATCTCGACGCGGCCGAGCGCGCCAAGGAGGGGCTGCGCGAGCTGATCGCGCGCACGCGCGACACCAACACGCTGTCCGAGCTGGGCAGCTTCGGCGGTCTCTATGCCGTCCCGGACGGCGCCCGGCGGCCGGTCCTCGTCTCGAGCGCCGACGGCGTCGGTACCAAGCTCAAGGTGGCGTTCCAGAGTGGCCGACACGACACCATCGGTCGCGATCTGGTGAACCACTGCGTCAACGACATCCTGGTCCAGGGGGCCCGTCCGCTCTTCTTCCTGGACTACCTGGCCACCGGGGTGCTGGACGGTGCCGTGGTCCAGGACGTGGTGCGGGGCGTGGCGGAAGCCTGCATCGACAACGGCTGTGCCCTGCTCGGCGGGGAGACGGCGCAGATGCCCGACTTCTACGCCGCGGGCGAATACGACCTGGCCGGTTTCATCGTAGGGCTGGTCGAGCGGGACCACCTCGTCGATGGCTCCGCGATCCGTGAAGGGGACGCGCTCGTCGCGCTGGGATCGTCCGGGCTGCACACCAACGGCTACACGCTGGCCCGGCACATCGTGTTCGAACGGGCCGGGCTCGCGCTCGGCGACGAGCTTCCCGGTACGGGCGCTGCGGTGGTCGACGTGCTGCTCTCGGTGCACCGCAGCTACCGCTCCGCGCTGCTGCCCGAGATCGAGGCCGGCATCGTGCGGGGGCTGGCCCACATCACGGGGGGAGGCATCCCGGGCAACCTGCCCCGGGTCCTGCCGGCAGGGCTCGGCGCCCGCGTGGATACGCGCAGCTGGGACGTCCCCGCGGTGTTCGGCTGGCTGCAGGAGGCGGGGGGCGTGGAGACCGCGGAGATGTACCGGGTCTTCAACATGGGCGTGGGCATGATCGTGGTCGTTCGGCCGGAGGACGTCGACGGCCTCGTCGAGCGCGTCCGCGCGGCGGGCGAGCAGGCCTGGCTCTGCGGATCCGTCGTGGCCGGCCACGGCGTGGACCTGCGGTCGTGAGCACGCGCGCTCCGCGCCGGTGGGCGGAGGCGGCGCTCGCCTGCCTCCTGGGGGCCGGGGCGACCGCTCCGCTCGGGGCGCAGTCGTCGGCCGGGGCGCTGGCCCAGGCCTGCGCGGCGGGGGCTCCCGCGGCGGTCGAGGCCTGTCGGGCGGCCGCGGCCGGGGCCCTGGGCCTCGGTCTGGGGAGCGCGCTCCTGAGCAGCGGTGGGTCGCTCGCGCCGGTGCCTCCCAACACCCTCGGCCGCCGACTCGCGGAGGGGGGGCCGCGGGTGGCCCTCTCGGCGCGTCTGCTCGGGGCCCGGGTGGAGACCTTGGGCCCGGGTCCGGAGCAGCCGCACGAGCAGTGGGGCTGGGGTCTGCGCACCGGCTTGTCCGCGGGCCTGTTCGACGGCTTCCGCCCCGTGCCCAGCGTGGGAGGCGTGTTGAGCGTCGACGGGTTCGCCCACCTGGATCGCCTGGCCCTGGGCTCCGACGCCGTGGCCGAAGGGGCATGGGGGTACGGGGGCGGGCTCCGGATCGGGCTCCTGCGTGAATCCTTCACCGCCCCGGGCGTGTCCGTCGACCTGGCCTGGCAGCGTGCGGGACGGCTCGACCTGGGCACGGGCGCCGCACCGATCGCAACGGTCGAGGCCTCCACACGCTCGGCCCGGGTGAGCGTCGGCAAGGACCTGTTCGGCCTCGGGCTGGTCGCGGGCGCCGGACGCGACTGGACGCGACTCGATCTGGACGTGGACGCACCCGGTGGCGCCCCCGTGTCGGGGACCGTCGAGCCGGCGCGCGATGTCCTCTTCGTGGGGGCGAGCCTCAACTTCCTGGTCGTCCAGGTGGCCGGCGAGGCAGGGTGGATGGGCGGAGCGTCGGATCCCGGACTGGCGGGCGCTCCCCTCGATCCGGGCAGCGACCGGCTCTTCGGAGGCCTGACCGTCCGCCTCGTGTTCTGACCTGTGAACGCGGTCCATCCCGTCGACCGGCTCCACCTCGAGCGGGCGTTCGGCCTGGCGCGGCGGGGATGGGGCCGCGTGCACCCGAATCCGATGGTGGGGTGTGTGCTGGTCCGCGACGGGGCGGTCGTCGGCGAGGGCTGGCATGAGCAGTACGGGGGGCCGCATGCCGAGCGCGTCGCGTTGGGGCGGGCCGGTGCGTCGGCACGGGGCAGCACGGCGTACGTGAGCCTGGAGCCCTGCGCCCACCATGGGAAGACGCCCCCGTGCACGGACGCCCTGATCGACGCCGGCGTGGCCCGCGTCGTCTACGGCGTGGCCGACCCCGACCGCGTGGCCGCGGGTGGCGCCCACCGGCTCGCGGAGGCCGGGGTGGACGTCGTGGGACCGGTGTTCGGCCCCGACCGGGGACGGCAGGAGAACCCCCTGTTCTTCCACGCGCGAGAGGCCGGGGGGCCTTTCGTCGCGCTCAAGCTCGCCATGGGTCTGGACGGCCGTCTCTCCGAGCGGTCGGGTGCTCCGTCACGGGTCACCGGTCCCGAAGCCCGGGCGGAGGCCCACCGGCTGCGCGCCGGCTACGACGCCGTGGCCGTCGGGATCGGGACGGTCCTCGCCGACGACCCGCTCCTCACCGTGCGCGAGGGCCCGGTCCACCCGCGCGTTCCGCCGGCTCGCGTCGTCCTGGACTCGGCGCTGCGCGTGCCCGCGACGGCACGGCTGCTCGCGGACGTCGCCACGCTCCCATTGCACGTCTTCGCCGCGGCGGACGCGGCGCCCGAGGCGGAGGCGCGGCTCACGGAACGGGGTGTGTCGGTGCACCGCGTCCCACGCGGTGCGTCCGGGGCGCTGCAGCTGGGCGCCGTGCTGGATACCTGTGCACGGCTCGGGCTGACCTCCGTCTTCTTCGAGGGTGGGGGGCGCCTGGGCACGTCGCTGCTGGCCGAGGGGCGCGTGGACCGCCTCCATCTCTTCCTCGCGCCCCGCTTCCTGGGCCCGCTCGGCACGCCTGCCTTCGGGGAGGCCCTCACCCCTTCCGGGTGGCGCCCCGTGGAGGAGCCCCGCACGCTCGGGCGCGACCTGCTGCTCACCCTGGAACCGGAGCGCTGATGTTCACCGGGATCGTGGAGGCCGTCGGCGAGGTGACGCGGCTGGAGCCGCGAGGCCGGGAGGGCCGGCGGATGTCACTGCGGGCGCCCGGCCTCGTCGCCTCGCTCGCGCTCGGGGACTCCGTGGCCGTCGACGGCGCCTGCCTGACCGTGGAGACGCTCTCCGAAGACGGATTCACCGTGACGGCCGTCGAGGCTACGCTCGCGCGGACGATCCTGGGCGGGTACCGGGAAGGCAGCGGCGTGAACCTCGAGCGGGCGGCCCGCCTGGGCGATCGCATGGACGGTCACCTGGTGCAGGGCCACGTGGACGGCGTGGGCACCCTGCAGGAGGTGGGCGGGGGGGAGGCTTCGCGCGTCCTGCGCTTCCGGATCCCCGCGGCGATCTGGCGCCAGACGGTCTCGCAGGGCTCGATCGCCATCAACGGCGTGAGCCTGACGGTGCAGCGGCTCCTGCCTCCCGACGAGGTCGAGATCGCCATCATCCCCTTCACGGCGCAGCACACCAATCTGGGCCGCCTCGAGCCCGGGGCGCGCGTCAACGTGGAGGGGGACCTGATCGCGAAGTACGTGGGTAGGATGCTCGCCCCGCACACCGGGGCCGCGGCGGAACCCGACCCGGCCCGGCCCGCGGGCGATCCGGAGGAGGAACGCACGTGACCCGCTTCAGCTCCGTGGAGGAGGCCGTCGCCGCCTTCGCGGAAGGCCGCATGATCATCGTCGCCGACGATGAGAGTCGCGAGAACGAAGGCGACCTGGTCGCCGCGGCCGAGTCGATCACGCCCGAGACGGTCAACTTCATGACCCAACACGGGCGGGGCCTGATCTGCGTGGCCCTCACACGGGAACGGGCGGACGAGCTTTCCCTCCCGTTGATGACCGACAACAACTCCGATCCCCAGCGCACGGCGTTCACCGTCTCGGTCGACGCCCATCAGCGCTTCGGCGTCACCACCGGCATCAGCGCGCACGATCGGGCGACCACCATCCGCCTGCTCGCGGAGCCGTCGACCCGTCCGGACGACCTGCGCCGGCCGGGCCACGTCTTTCCCCTGCGGGCCCAGCCGGGTGGGGTGCTGCGTCGGGTGGGGCAGACGGAGGCCGCCGTGGACCTGGCCCGGCTGGCCGGGCTGCGACCGGTGGGGGTGATCTGCGAGATCCTCAACGCCGACGGCACCATGGCCCGGCGGCCCCAACTCGAGACCATCGCGCAGGAATACGACCTCCCGTTCATCACGGTCGCGCAGCTGGTCTCGTACCGTCTCGGCAAGGAGCGCCTCGTGCGCCGGATCGCCGAGGCGGAGCTGCCCACCCCGCACGGCTCCTTCCGGATCATCGGATACGCCAACGTCATCGACGAGCGCGAGCACGTGGCGCTCGTGCGCGGGGACGTGGAGGGCAGGCCGGACGTCCTGGTGCGGATGCACTCCGAGTGCCTGACCGGAGACGTGTTCGGTTCGCTGCGCTGCGACTGCGGTGCACAGCTGGACGCGGCGATGGCGCGCATCGCCGCGGAAGGGCAGGGGGCCATCGTCTACCTGCGGCAGGAGGGGCGGGGGATCGGCCTCGGGAACAAGCTCCGGGCCTATCACCTGCAGGACCGCGGCCGCGACACCGTGGAGGCCAACGAGGAGCTCGGCTTCGCGCCCGACCTGCGCGACTACGGGATCGGGGCCCAGATCCTGCTGGATCTCGGGCTCAGCTCCATCCGGATCCTGACCAACAATCCCAAGAAGATCGTGGGGCTGGAGGGCTACGGCCTCACGGTCGCCGGCAGGGAGCCGCTGCACATCTCGCCGGATGATCACAACCGGCGCTATCTCGAGGCCAAGCGCGCCAAGCTCGGCCACCTCCTCTGACCCGGAAGCGTTCCCGTGGAGTTCGAAGGACGACTGGACGGCACCGGCCGCCGCGTGGCCGTGGTGGTGTCCCGCTTCAACAGCCTCATCACCGATGCGCTGCTGTCCGGTGCGCTGGACGCGCTGCGGCGACACGGCACCGCCGACGATGCGGTGGACGTGGTGCGGGTGCCCGGTGCCTGGGAGCTCCCTGGAGCGGTGGCGCGGGTGCTGGAGCGCGGCGGGTATGATGCGGTCGTGACCCTGGGGTGCGTGATCCGCGGTGCCACGCCGCACTTCGACTACGTGGCGGGGGAAGCGGCCCGGGGGATCGGTGAGATGGCGCGGACCGCGCCCGTGCCCATCACGTTCGGCGTGTTGACCACGGACACGCTGGAGCAGGCGCTGGAGCGGGCGGGAAGCAAAGCGGGCAACAAGGGGTGGGACGCAGCCGTCTCGGCGCTCGAGATGATCGGCGTCTATGCTGCCCTGGAGCGTGACGCGTGAACCGCGCCGGTCGCGCCCGCAGTCATCTGGACCGCAGCCGCGCGCGCGCCTGGGCGGTCCAGGTGCTGTACCAGTGGGAGATGACGGGCGCGGGGACGCCGCGTGAGGCGCTGGCCGACATGATGCGCCGGCGGCACATCGCGCCTCCCCGCGTGCCGTACCTGCGCGCCCTGGTGGAAGCGTACGGCACCTCGGCGGACTCCATCGACGAGCGCCTGCGGGGCGCGCTCAAGAACTGGCGGCTGGAACGGCTCGCCGCCCTCGACCGGGCCATCCTGCGCGTCGGGGCCACGGAGCTGCTGGCCATGGAAGACGTGCCCGGGAACGCCGCCATCCACGAGGCGGTGCTTCTGGCCGAGCGATACGGCGGCCCCGACTCCCCCCCGTTCGTGAACGGCGTGCTCGAAGCGCTCCGCAGGCTCGCGCCCGAGGGCAGCCTACGCGCGCCTTGAGGATCCTCGTCCTCAACTGGCTCGATCGCGACAATCCCCAGGCGGGCGGAGCCGAGCTGCACCTGCACGAGACCTTCGGCCGTCTCGTCGAGCGGGGCCACCAGGTGGACCTGGTGTGCTCGGGCTGGGACGGGGCCCCGTCGGATGTGCGACTGGACGGCATCGACGTGCACCGCTGCGGAGGCCGGTACACCCACGCGCTGTGCGCGCGCGGGCGCGCCCGCGCGCTGATCCGCGAGCGACGTCCGGACGTCGTCGTCGAGGACCTCAACAAGATCCCGCTCTTCGCGCCGCTGTGGTCGGAGGTGCCGGTGCTGCTGCTCGTGCACCATCTGTTCGGCGAGACCGCGTTCGCCGAAGCGGGCTTCCCTCTGGCTGCGACCACCTGGCTCCTGGAGCGTCCCGTCCCGCGCGTGTATGCGAACGTCCCCGTGGTGGCGGTGTCGGAGAGCACGCGTGCGGACCTGGTGGCGCGCGGCGTGAGCGCCACCCGGATCGCGGTCATCCCCAACGGGCTCGACCACGACCTGTATCGACCGGGGCCTGCGCAGGATCGCTTCCCCGATCCCACGCTCCTGTGCCTGGGCCGGGTCAAGCGCTACAAACGGATCGAGCTGACCCTGGATGCCCTGGTCCAGGTCCGCGCGACGATCCCGGACGCGCGGCTGCTGGTCGCCGGTACGGGTGACCACGAGCCCGCGCTGCGGGCGTACGCAGAGGGGCTCGGGCTCGGGAACGCCGTCGAGTTTCTCGGGTTTGTCTCCGAGCCGCGGAAGGTCGAGCTGCTGCAGAGGGCCTGGGTGCACGTCTTCACGTCCCCCAAGGAAGGGTGGGGGCTGACCAACCTGGAAGCGGCGGCCTGTGCCACCCCGAGCGTGGTCAGCGACTCGCCGGGTCTCCGGGAGTCGGTCCTGGACGGCCGCACCGGGTGGAGGGTCCCGCACGGCGACCTGCCCGCGCTGGGTGCGGCGCTCACCAAGGCGCTCCAGGACGGCCCTGAACGGGCCCGCCGTGGGCAGGCGGCCCTGGAGTTCGCGGCCCGCTTCACGTGGGATCGGACGGCGCAGGAGATGGAACGCGCCCTGCAGATGGCCGCCGCGGTGGACCATCCATAGAATGGGGGAATGATGCAGGTTCGGATCAGCAGCCGGAGATGTGAGGTCCCGGAGGCCGCCAAACGGCGGGCCGAGCAGCGGATCCAGAAGATGGTCCGCTACGACGCCCGCCTGAGCGCCGCCGAGGTGGTGTTCTCGGAGGAGCGCCACGTGCGCAAGGTCGAGGGCATCCTCTCGCTGGACGGTTCCGAGCCCCTGGTGGCCACGGGGGAGGGCGACCAGTTCCTGGAGGCGGTCGATCGCCTGTGCGAGCGCCTCAATCGTCGCCTCCGACGCCGGAGGGCGGCGCTCAAGGAGCGGCGCGTCGGGTCCGGGGACGGGAGCGTGTGACCCCTTCGCTGACCGTCGAGGAGCTCGTCCGGGCGCGCTCGGAGGTCCTCGATCTGACGCCCCTCAACCCGGGGGTCGCACTCGACCGACCCATCCGCGATCCGGACGTCTCGGGTCCCGGCCTCGCGTTGGCGGGGTTCTTCGAGCGCTTCCCGGCCGATCGCGTGCAGGTGTTCGGCGAGACCGAGATGAAGTACCTGGCCACGCTTTCGGCAGACGTCGCCGAAGCCCGCATCCGGGATCTCTTCGGGCACGGCATGCCGGCGGCCTTCGTCAGCAAAGGCCTGGAGGTGGCGGACTGGTTCGTGGAGGCGGCCACGGCCCAGGGGGTGCCCCTGTTCCGCTCTCCGCTCCCGACGCGGGAGGTGTTCCGGATCGTGGCGCCCTGGGTGGAGGGTGGCCTGGCCCCGTCCGAGGCCCTGCACGGATCGCTCGCCGACGTCTACGGCGTGGGCTTGCTGTTCACCGGGGACTCCGGCGTCGGCAAGTCCGAATGCGTGCTCGATCTCGTGGAGCGTGGGCATCGCCTGGTCGCCGACGACATGGTCATCGCCGCTCGTCGGGGACGCACGGTGCTCATCGGTCGTGCGCACGATCGCCAGGGCCACCACATGGAGATCCGCGGCGTCGGCATCATCGACGTGCAGGCGCTCTTCGGGATCCGCGCCATCCGCCAGCAGAAGCGCATCGAGGTCGTCGTGAACCTGGCGTTGTGGAACGCCGAGACCACCTACGATCGCACGGGTCTGCAGCGGAGCTCCCGCACCATCCTCGGCGTCACGCTTCCCGAGATCACGATCCCTCTGAATCCGGGAAAGAACGTCACCGTGATCTCCGAGGTCGTGGCCATGGACCACCTGCTGCGCTACTCGGGGGTGGATTCGGCCCAGGCGTTCGACCGGCGCCTCCGCGCGGCCATGGCTCCCGTGCGCGAGTACCTCGAGGAGGACTATGAGTGAGCCCGGCCCGGCCGTGCAGGGCGTCGTGTTCGCCCACGGAGCCGTCGCGGCCGCGCTCGTCGATGCGGTGTCCCAGATCACGGGTGTCCGGGACGCCCTCGTGCCCTTGAGCAACGAGCAGGTGGCGCCCACGGTCCTCGCCGAGCGCCTGCGCGAGGCCGCCGGTGCCGGGCCCACCCTCATCTTCACCGACCTGCGCAGCTCGAGCTGCTCCGTGGTCGCGCGCCGCGCGGTCGAGCCCGACACGCGCTGGGCCGTCGTCTGCGGTGCCAATCTGCCCATGCTGCTCGACTTCGTGTTCAACCGCACCTTGCCGCTGGACGTGTTGGTTGCGCGCCTGGTGGATCGCGGCCGCGAAGGCGTGCTGGCCGTCCTGCAACCATCCCCCGATGTCGATCGCGCTGATCCGGGTTGACGAGCGCCTGGTCCACGGGCAGGTGGTCGTGGGCTGGGGAGGCCTGCTCGGCGCGGCGCACTACGCCGTCGTCGACGACGAGCTCGTGCACAGCCGCTGGGAACAGGAGCTCTACGAGCTGGCGCTGCCCGCGGGTGCGGAGCTGCGCTTTGCCTCGGTGCAGGCTGCCGCCGCGCTCGTCGCGGAATGGGACGGAGAGGATGTTCCCGCCATCGTGCTCGTGCGCGACCTGGCCACCGCGCGTGCGGCCGCGGAGCGGGACGCGTGGGGAGGCCGCCCGGTCAACCTGGGCGGCCAACACGCCGCCCCGGGTCGCAGATCGGTGCTGCCGTACCTGCACCTGAGCGAGACCGACCTCGACGACCTGGCCTGGCTCGCCGAACACGAGGCCGACGTCTACGCCCAGGACGTGCCCGGCGGGACGCGCATCAAGGCCGACCAGATCCTCAAGAAGGGAGCGGCCGCGTGGAACCGGTGATGCTACTGCTCCTGTGCGTCCTGGTGGCGCTGGACAGTGCGTCGCTGGGCCAGTTCATGATCTCGCGTCCCTTGGTGGCGGCTACGCTGTCCGGGTGGATCGTCGGCGATCCCGAGGGCGGCGTCATGATCGGCCTCGTCCTGGAGCTCCTGCAGCTCCCGTTCTTCCAGATCGGCGGCACCCGGGTATCGGAGGGCGGGCTGGGGGCCGTGGTGGGAGCCGCCGTCCTGGCCGAGGCGTCCGGCCCCGGCGGGCTGGCGTTCGGCGTGCTGTTGGGGCTCGTGGTCGCGAACCTCGGCGGGTTCTCCGTGGACGGGCTGCACCGCCGGCAGGCGGCCACCGTCCCGCAGCCCGCGGACGGCCGCCTGACGCCGGCCGCGCTCGGTCGCTTCCACCTGGGTGGGCTGGCGCGTGACGCGCTGCGGGGGGCGGTGGTCGGCGGGGTGGGCCTGGGGGTCGCCGTCTTCCTGGGCGAGACGTTGGCCGGTGGCTGGCTGCTCGACGCCCCGCACACCGACCTCGTGCTGCTGGCGGCCGCCAGCTTCTCGGTGGGGGCGTTCTTCCACAACCTGGGCGCGGCGCGCCGGTCGATGGGCGCGCTGCTGGTCGGCGCCCTGCTGGGGCTTGCCGTCACGGTGGCCGTCGGATGAGCCGGGCCGGCGCTCCGCCCCGCGGGCTCGTGCTGCGCTCGCTCCTGGTCCAGGCCTCCTGGAATACCCGCACCCAGATCGGCGCCGGCTTCGCCTGGGCTCTGCTGCCCTTCCTGCGACGCGCCCGGGGCGCCGATCCGGAGGCCCTCGAGCGCGCGGTGGCCCGCCATGCCGCCCCCTTCAACGCGCACCCCTACCTCACCCCGCTCGCCCTCTCCGCCGTCGCGCGGCTGGAGGCGGAGGGCGCCTCCCCGGAGACCATCGACCGCTTCAAGACCGCCCTGCGCGGTCCCCTGGGCGCGCTGGGCGACCGACTCGTATGGGCCCGCTGGCTGCCCTGCACGCTGCTGTTCGCCTGTGCCGCCGCCCTGGCCGGGGCGCCCTGGTGGGCGGTCGCCGGAGGCTTCCTCCTCGTCTACAATGCAGGTCATCTGGCCCTGCGGCTCTGGGGCGCGCGGGTGGGCTGGCAGGCCGGCCGGGACGTGGGCGCCCGGTTGCGGGAGGCGGACCTGGGTCGATGGTCCGAGCGCCTCGTGATCCCGACCGCCGGAGCCTGTGGCGCCCTGGGTGGGGCGATCCTGGGCATGGCGCTGGGCGGCGCCGTCACGCTCTGGCTGCCCGCCCTGGCCGTTGCGGCCATGTTCGCGCTCGGTGTCCTCGTCGGGGAGCGGGGGGCGCGCACCGGCGCGCGCCTGGCCGCCCTGGTGATCCTGCTGTTGTCTGCGTTGGGATGGCTGACATGACGACCCCCGTGACCGCCCGGACCCGCATCGTCAATCCGCTGGGCCTGCACGCCCGACCCGCGGCGGCGCTGGTGAGCCTGGCCGGCCGCTACGCGGCCGACCTGCGTGTGGCCAAGGACGACCTGGAGGTGAACGCGAAGAGCATCATGGGCGTCCTCATGCTGGCCGCCGAAGCGGGCAGCGAGCTGCGCTTCCGCGGTGCCGGGCCCGACGCCGCCGAGGCCCTCGAGGCGCTCGTGGCCCTGGTCGAACGGGGGTTCGACCTCGGGGAGGACGAGTGACCGTCACCCTCCAGGGCTCCCCGGCATCCGAAGGCATCGCCGAAGGGTGCGCCCGCACCCTGGTCTGGCGGGTGCCGGACGTCCCGCACCACACGGTCGCGCCGGACCAGCTCGAGGCCGAGGTGGCGCGATTCCACCGCGCCCTCGACGAGATGCGGGTTCGCCTGGAGGCGTTGCGGAAGAGCACGGAGGAACGGCTGGGACCGGTGGAGGCCCGCATCTTCGAGCCGCAGCTCCTCATGCTCCAGGACGAGCTGCTGGTCGAAGGCACCGTGCGCTACGTCCGGGAGAATCGGCTTTCCGCGGCCCGGGCCTTCGACCTGCGGACGCTCGAGCTGCTGGCCATGTGGAACCGCACCGAGCATCCCATGGTGCTCGACCGGTTGAACGACCTCCAGGACCTCCAGGTGCACCTGCTGCATCTGCTGCTGGATCTGCCGGCGCCCGCCGTCGCGGATCCGCTGGACGGCCCCACGATCCTCATCGCGGACGACCTCACCCCGTCCCTGACCATGCGGCTGGATGCGCGCCAGGTCGTCGGCATCGTGACGGAGAAGGGGACCCGGACCTCCCACTGGGCCATCCTGGCGCGCTCCCTGGGCATCCCGGCGGTGGTGGGAGCGCGCGGCGTGCTGGCCGCGGCGCGGGCCGGGACGCCGGTCTTGATCGACGGCCGCACCGGGCGCGTGGTCCTGGCGCCCACGGATCCCGAGCGGAGGGCCTTCGCCGACCGCCGCGGTCGACTCCAGGCCTGGCAGCACGAGCTCTCCAGCCATGTCGGGCTGGAGACGATCTCGCGCGACGGAGCGCGCATCGCGCTGCGCGCCAACCTCGATCTTCCGGGCGAGGCCGTGCTCGCCCGACGACAGGGCGCGGACGGCGTGGGCCTGTTCCGCACGGAGTTCCTGGTGGTGGGCCGCAGCGCCATGCCGGACGAGGAAGAGCAGTTCGAGGCCTACCGCCAGGTCGTGGAGGCGTTCGAAGGCCGGTCGGTGATGCTCCGCATCTTCGATCTGGGCGGGGACAAGTTTCCGCTCTTCCTCCGCATGCCGGCCGAGGAGAACCCCTTCCTGGGGTGGCGCTCCGTCCGGGTGGTGCTGGACCGGCCGGACATCTTCCGCCCGCAGATCCGTGCGATCCTGCGGGCCGCCGCGCTCGGTGACGTGCGCGCCATGGTACCCCTGGTGAACACGACGGCCGAGCTGGTGGCCGTCCGACGTCTCTTCGACGAGGAGCGCCAGGCGCTCGAGGCGCGCGGCGTCCCGGTCGGACCCTGTCCCCTCGGCGCGCTCATCGAGACCCCGGCGGCCGCCCTGCACGCCGCCGCCCTGGCCCGCCACGCCGAGTTCCTCTCGGTGGGGACCAACGATCTGGTCCAGTACACGCTCGCCGTGGACCGTACCAACGCCCGCCTCCAACAGCTCTACGACCCGTTCCACCCGGCCGTGGTGCGGCAGCTACACCACGTGGCGCGGGTGGGACGCCGCGGGGGGCGTGACGTCACGGTCTGCGGCGAGTTCGCGGGCAATCCGGTCGGGGCATTCCTGTTGCTGGGGCTGGGATTCACGGCGTTGTCGGTGGCCTGGCCGGCGGTCCCGGAGCTGCGCTCCGCGATCCGCGCCATCGACGTGGGCGAGGCCACGCGGTCGGCGCGTCGCGCGCTGGCCGCCACGGACAGCCGGGGGGTCGTGGAGGAGCTGGTCCGGAGCATCGGACCGGCGGTCGACCTCTCGATGTTCTCGTAGACCGCGGGGGGACGTCCCCTGCGCTTGGCGCTCCCGGGGGGGCTGGATAGGTTGGTGCGTCCCACCCGCTGTGCCCTTTCCACGAGCTAGACAAGGAGACGACCCGCGTGGGTTCTCGACTGTACACGTCCGAGTCGGTGACGGAAGGTCATCCCGACAAGATCGCCGACCAGATCTCCGACGCGATCCTGGACGCGATCCTCACGGACGACTCGAAGGCGCGCGTCGCGTGCGAGACCCTGGTGACCACGGGTGTCGCCATGATCGCGGGCGAGATCACCACGTCCACCTACGTCGACGTTCCCGAGATCGTCCGTGCGACGCTGCTCGGGATCGGCTACGACAATGCCGACTACGGCATCGACGGGCGCACGTGCTCGGTGCTGACCAGCATCGACCGGCAATCGCCCGACATCTCCATGGGTGTCGACACGGGTGGGGCGGGGGATCAGGGCATGATGTTCGGCTACGCCTCCAACGAGACGCCCGAGGGCATGCCCGCGCCGATCATGTTCGCCCATCGGCTGACCCACCGCCTGGCCGAGGTCCGCAAGAACGGGCAGCTTCCCTGGCTGCGGCCGGACGGCAAGTCGCAGGTGACCATCGAGTACGAGGGCGGCAAGCCCCAGCGGGTACACACGGTGGTGGTCTCCGCCCAGCACGGGCCGGAGGTGACCCAGGCCGAGCTGAAGGCGGCCCTGGTGGAGCACGTGATCCGTCCCGTGCTGCCGGAGGAGCTGTACGATCCCGGGTCGTGCGTCCTCCACATCAATCCCACAGGGAAGTTCGAGATCGGCGGACCGCACGGAGACGCGGGGTTGACCGGCCGCAAGATCATCGTCGACACGTACGGCGGCATGGGCCGCCACGGAGGCGGTGCCTTCAGCGGCAAGGATCCGACGAAGGTCGACCGTTCTGGCGCGTATGCTGCGCGGTGGGCGGCCCACAACCTCGTTGCGGCCGGCGCTGCTGCGCGGTGCGAGATCCAGCTCGCGTACGCGATCGGTGTCGTGGAGCCGGTGTCCATCTTCGTCGACACCTTCGGTACCGGTGTCGTGCCGGACGACCAGATGGTCGACGCGCTGCGTGAGGTGTTCGACTTCAGCCCGGCGGGGATCATCGAGGCCCTGGGGCTGCGGAATCCCGTCTTCAAGGCGACGGCGGCCTACGGGCACTTCGGACGGGAGTCGCAGTCCGTGGCGCTCGCCGATGGCCGCACCGTGAGCACGTTCACCTGGGAGCGTCTGGACCGCGTGGACGCCCTTCGGACCGCCCTGAAGCTGTGACCGGATCGCACCCGGCCGGGACCGAACCCCCGGCCGGGTGCGGAGTACTAGCCCGAAGTCGAAGGCCGACGCGTTCGGCGGACCCGCCACTGGGAGTCTTCGGGTGCTGGTCGAGGTTCGGGTGCACAGTCTCGGGATGGACCGGGTCGCCAACCAGCCGGTGGTGATCCTCCAGGAGCGCGGCGGCAGCCGCGTGCTCCCGATCTGGATCGGCCCGAACGAAGCGAACGCGATCGCCACGCAGCTCGCCGGCCTGACCCCGCCGCGCCCCCTCACGCACGACCTCCTCGTCTCGGCCCTCAAGGGCATGGGGGGCACCGTCTCCAAGGTGGTCATCGCGCGCGTGCACGAGAACACGTACTACGCCGAGCTCATCGTGCGGCGTGCGACCGACATCGTCACCATCGACGCGCGACCGTCCGACTCCATCGCCGTCGCGTTGCGGACGGACGCCCACATCTTCGCCGAGGACACCCTGCTGGAGGATCGCACCATCGAGGTGCTCGGTGCGGGGGAGGAGGAAGAAGAGGGCGAGGCTGCGGGTCCCGCGGGCGGCTCTCCCGGGCCCCGTCCCAGCCCCATGGATGCCGACGAGCTCCAGGCCTACCTCCGGCGCCTGGACCCGGAGGACTTCGGGCGTTTCCGGCCCTGACCGGTCCCATCGTCGGTGTGGCCTTCCCCCGTCCGTAGCCTGCTGCTGGCCGCCCTCGTCGTGGGGCCGACCGCTGCCGGGGCCCAGGTACCGGCCGACCTCCCGGTCCTCGAGGGCCGCGTGGTGCGCGTCGACGGGGCGCCGGTCGCGGGCGCGGACGTGCTGCTCCACCGGGTCGCGGTCGATTCGGCCGGCGAGGTGGCTCGCCTGACGAGCGACGCGGACGGCGCCTTCCGCTTTCGCTTCCCGTACGTGCCCGACCCCCAGCGTCTCCGTGAGGTCTTCTTCGGGTCCGTGCGCCACCAGGGCATCCTCTACTTCGGCGGGACCCTCACCACCGCCGCCGACCTGGACAGCCTCTACGTCATCGAGGTCTATGACACGGCCGCGGCGCCGAGCGGCGGGGCGCCGCTGGCCATCGAGGCCCGCAACGTCGTGCTGGAGCCGTCCGATTCAGGATGGCGGGTCACCGACCTCGTGGAGATCCGCAACGACTCCTCGCGCACGTGGGTGAGCGCCACGCCGGGGGAGCCCGTCTGGTCGCTGCCCTTTCCGCCCGGCAGCACGGACCACCAGGTCGGCGACTCGGACCTTCCCCCCGACGCGGCCCGCTTCGTGGAAGGGCGGGCCGAGCTCACGGCGGCGGTGCCGCCCGGGACGCGGGTCTACCTCTTCCGGTACGTCGTGCCGGACATGGCCTTCACGCTGCCGGTGGCCGCACCGACCGCCCACCTGGACCTGCTCATCCGCGAGCCGGCGCCGGACCTCACGGTGCTCGGCCTGGAGGGGGCCCCGCCGGCGGAGCTGGAGCCGGGCACCACCTTCCGCCGCTTCGTGGGGGAGGACGTCGCCGTGCCCGCCGTCCGCGTGCTTCCGGGGGGTGGGGAGGAGCCGCTCCCGCTGGCCGGCATGATGGTGGGCCTCGGTCTGGGCCTGGGGCTGGTCGGGCTGTGGGCGGCCCTGCGGGCCCGGGGCGGGCAGGGCCCCGTGCCGGCGGGTGCAGGCCCGACCCGGGAGGAGCTGATCCTCGAGATCGCGCGACTGGACGCGGCGTTCGCGCGGGAGGCTTCGCCCGACCCGGCCGCCGTGCGCGCCTACCACGACCGCCGCGCCGTGCTACGCAGGGCGCTCGGGGAGCCGCCCGGTCGGGACACGTGAGCGCCGTCCTCTCGCGCGCCCTCGTGCTGCGCGCGACGCCCTACGGAGAGACCAGCCAGATCGTGCGCCTCCTGACCGAGCGCTGGGGGATGGTGGCGGTCGTGGCGCGTGGGGCCCGGAAGAGCGGGGGGAAGGGGGGCGCGGTGCTCGAGCCGTTCGGGACCGGTGAGCTGGCGCTGCGGTACCGGGACGGGCGTGACCTCCAGACCCTCCACGGTTTCACGCTGGAGCGTGCACGTCTGGGCCTGGTGGCGCCCGCCACCCGGTTCGCCGGCGCGTCCGTCCTGGCGGAGCTGCTGCTCCGGGCCGCACCCGAGAGCCCGCAGATGGACCTGCTCCGGACCGTGGAGGAGGCGCTGGACCGACTGGAGCGGGTGCCCGCGGACGCCGTTCCGGGCATCCTCCTGTCGGCGCTGTGGCAGACGGTGGGCGCCCTCGGATACGAGCCCGCCCTCGACGCCTGTGTCCGGTGTGCCCGGCCGCTGGACGACGCCGAGGTGGGGCGGTTCGACTTCGGCCGGGGCGGCGTGCTGTGCGCGTCCTGCGGGAGCGCCGCGCCGGGGCCCCGCGTGGGGCCGGGTGCGCGAGCGGAGCTCGCGGCGTTCCTGGACGGCGGTGCGGCGGGTGAGGTGGGGACCGACCACCTCGTGCCCCACCTGCGCCTCCTGGGCGACTTCATCACCTACCACGTGGCCGAGGGGCGACCGCTGCGTTCCCTGGACCTCCTGCTGGGGCTGCTGGGATGACCCGCCACGTCGGAACGGTCGGCACGGCGGGTCACATCGACCACGGGAAGACCACGCTGGTGCACGCGCTGACCGGGGTGGACACCGACCGGCTCGCCGAGGAGAAGGCGCGCGGCATCACGATCGAGCTCGGCTTCGCCGAGATGGACCTGGGCGACGGCCTGGCCGCGGGCGTGGTGGACGTTCCCGGCCACGAAGGCTTCGTGCGCACCATGGTGGCCGGCGCCAGCGGGATCGACCTCGGCCTGCTCGTGGTGGCGGCCGACGAGGGCATCATGCCGCAGACGACCGAGCACCTGGCGGTGCTCCGGCTCCTCGGTGTGGAGGCGCTCGTGGTGGCCCTGACCAAGGTCGATCTCGTCGACGAGGAGTGGTTGGATCTGGTGCAGGAAGAGGTGACCGCCCTGCTCGAGGGGACACCGTATTCGGGCGCCCCTCAGGTCCCCACGTCCGCCCGGAGCGGGTCGGGGCTGGACGTGCTCCGGCTCGCGGTGCGGGAGCGGCTCCAGGCCACCCGCGCCCGTGCCGTCGACGACCTCGTCCGTCTTCCGGTCGACCGCTGCTTCACCATCCGAGGCACCGGCACCGTCGTGACCGGGACCCTGTGGAGCGGGCGCGTCCGCGTGGGCGATCGCCTGCACGTCCGCCCGGGTGCGGCCGAGGTCCGCGTGCGCGGCCTCCAGGTGCACGGCCGGCCCGTGGAGGAGGCGCGCGCGGGGGAGCGCACCGCCCTGGCGGTGACGGGGGCCGACGCCGAGGCCGTGCAGCGGGGGGCGGTCCTGACGGACCTGACCGAATGGACGGCGGACCGTCGTCTCACGGTGTGGGCGGAGAGCCTCCCCGGCGGGGGCGGATGGAGCCGGGGGGAGCGGGTGCGCGTCCACCTGGGCACCGCCGAAGCGTTCGCGCGCGTGCTTCCGCTCGGCGCCGACCGCATCGAGGATGGCGCGGCCGGCTTCGCCGAACTGCGCTCGGCTCAGCCCCTCCCGGCCCGGGCCGGCGACCGCATCGTCCTGCGCAGCCTGAACCCGGTCCGCACGGTGGGTGGGGCCCAGGTGCTGGAGCCTCACCCCCCGCGGCGGTCGCGGAAGCGTCCCCTCCCCGAGACGGCCCTCACCACCCTGTCCTCGGGTCCGGTGGCCGACCGCGTGGCGGTGGTCCTGGAGCGGGCCGGGCCCGAGGGCGCCATCGTGTCGGAGCTGCCGGTCCTGACGGGATGTCCTCCCGAGGCCTGCCGATCCGCGTTGGGAGAGGTGGGGGCCTGCCTGCGCGGACGCAACGCCTGGGCGGCGTCCGTGGTGGAGACGGCGGCCCGGGGCCTGGAGCGGTGGGTGCGCGAGGCGCTGACAGCCGATCCCCTGGCCCCGGGCGTGGCGCCCGAGGCGGCCCGACAGGCGGCGGGCGGCGGGCCGGTCGCGGAGATGGCCCTGGACGCCCGGATCCAGGGAGGCGTCCTGGAGCTGGCGGAGGGCCTGCTCCGGCCGGTCGGGCACCGGGTGGATCCCGGACCCGATGAGCGCCGTCGACTCGACCGGATGGCGGCTGGATACCGGAGCGCCGGGTTGGAGGCCCCCACCGTGGAAGCCGTGGCCGCCGCCGTGGAGGAGCCCGATCCCTGGCCGCTGGTGCGCCACCTGGAACGGGAGGGCGTGCTGACCCGGGTGGAGTCGGAGTTGTTCGTGTGGTCGAGCGCGCTCCGGGAGGCTTCAGACCGGGTGGTCGAGGAGCTTGGAGGCAGGGAGGGGTTGGGGCCCCAGGACTTCAAGGGGGCGTTGCCGCTGTCCCGCCGGCACCTTCTCCCGATCCTGGGTTACCTCGACCGAGAGGGGGTGACACGACGTGACCAGGCCGGACGCACGGTATCGACCCGGGCCGACCTCGCCCCTCCGGCATCTTGACCGCCCGCGCAGCGCCCCCGTATGCTGCAGCACGTCCCGCGTGAGCGGCTGGATTCCTGGAGGCTTATCGGTCCGACGGCTACAGACTTCGAGGCAGACGTGAAGGCTCCGCTCGGGCGACTCTTCGCCCTCGCGATCGTGGCCTTCCTTCTGGCCGTGACGGCATCGGCCGCTTCCGCCCAGCAGACGGGGGAACAGGGGCGACCGACGCCTCAGTTCGAGTTGGAACAGAACTACCCCAACCCCTTCAATCCTGAGACACGGATCCCCTTCGTGCTCAGTGAAGGACTGTTCCAGGACGGGCGGCCGGTTCGGGTCACGATCCGCATCTACAACATGCTGCAGCAGTTCATCGCCGCCCCCACCGCGCTCGGTGTGGGTGGGGGTGAAGGCTTGCCCGTGGACAACCTCGAATACGGGGTGCCCGGTCGCTACGAGGCGTACTGGGACGGGAGGGACCGCAACGGAGCACAGGTGGCATCCGGTGTCTATTTCGTGCAGCTCACGGTGAACGGGCGCACGCAGATCAAGCGGATGCTGGTGGCGAAGTAGCGAGCCGCGTTCCGACTCGCCCCGTCGTCAGGGGGCCCGGGACGCCAGCAGCTCGAGGAAGTCGTCCGCGCCTTGCGCCTTGAGCAGCAGCTCCGGCACCTGCGGATCCTTCGCGAACTGCGCGATCTTCCCCAGCACCGGCAGATACTGGTTGGACACCTCGAGCGGCGGCGCCACGATCAGGAAGAAGTGCTGCACCGGCTGTCCGTCGATGGCCTTGAAGTCCAGGCCGCTCGGCTTGCGTCCGTAGGCGAGCCGGAGCCGGCTCACCACCAGGGAACGGCAGTGCGGGATGGCGATGCCCTTGCCGATCCCGGTGGAGCCGAGCTTCTCCCGACGGCGCAGGGTCTTGAGGAGAGTGGCCTCCGACTTGTCGTCGAGGCGCAGAAGATGGATCAGCTCTTCGAGCGCGTCGTCCTTGGCCTCGGCCTTGAGGTCGAGTGCGACGGAGTCCGCCGTGAAGAGATCGCGTAGCCTCATGTCCAGCCATCCTCGGTGATCGAGGGGCCCGGGGTTCCAGGGGAAGCGCGAAGGTTACCCGGAGGGCTCCGAGGTGTAAAGGGTTCCGCGGGCGCCCTTCAACCGGTTCGACTGCCGATCTACGTTCCTGCCATGGCCGACGACTTCATCGATCTCCTGCGCGGGATGCGCTCGCCGCTCTTCCTGGCCCCCCAGGCCGGCGTGAGCGAGTCCCCCTTCCGCCGTCTATGCCGGTCCTTCGGCGCGGACGTGGTGGTGAGCGAGTTCGTCTCGGCGGACGGGATCGTGCGGGAGAGCGAGCGTAGCGCCCGCTACCTCCGCTTCGACGTCGAGGAGCATCCGATCGGCGTCCAGATCTTCGGCTCCGATCCGGAGATGATGGGGCGAGCGGCCGCGCACGTCGCGGAGACGTTCGGCCCGGACTTCATCGACATCAACTTCGGATGTCCGGTCAAGAAGGTGGTGCGACGCAATGGAGGCTCCGGGTGCTTGCGCGACCTGGACCTCGTCGAGGACATCGTGCGTGCGGTCGTGGCGGCCACCGCGCTGCCGACGACCGTCAAGATCCGCAGCGGGTTCGACGAAGCCACCCGCGATCCCGTGGGGATCGCCGTGCGCTGCGAAGCTGCGGGTGCGCGCATGCTGACGCTCCACCCCCGCACGCGCGCCGACATGTACTCCGGGCACGCCCGTTGGGACGAGATCCGTTCCGTCACCGAGGCCCTGACCATCCCGGTCATCGGGAACGGCGACATCCGCACCGGCGACGATGCCGCCCGGATGCGTGACGAGACCGGCTGCCATGGCATCATGATCGCCCGCGGGTCGCATGGCGCCCCCTGGATCTTCCGGGAGGCGCGCGCCGCGCTGGACGGGCGTCCTGTGCCCGCCGCTCCGGACGTGGGGGAGCGCTTCCGCATCTGCCTGGCCCATGCCCGCCACGCGCTGGACTTCGGGGGCGACCGGGAGCGGGCCCTCCTGGAGTTCCGCAAGCACCTGGCCTGGTACACGAAGGGCCTGCCGGAGGGGCGTGCGCTCCGGGTCCGGCTCTTCGAGGCCGCCACCCTGGACGACGTGCAGGCGCTGCTGCGGGAGTACGTGGAGGCGTCGCTGGCGACCGCCTGACGCGGACGGGGCAGGGGGCCGGGGCGCGCCCCCCTTCGCATGCCTGCGACCGGCGGGATCGGCTCGGTGGAGCCGGACCGGCGACCCCCCGGCACGGATCCCGCATCCTGCCTGCGGGTACCAGGAAACACGACGGCCGGAAGGTTCAGAGCCGGTCGGACTTTCGGGGGCGTCACGGCTTCGACGTGTCTGGAGAGTCTCGAGTCGCGTGCCGAGGTGCCCGGGAGGCCTCGTAAAACACCTGGGAAACTTTTAGTTGCCAACTCTGAACTGGCGCTGGCTGCCTAACTTCGGTTAGCTGCAGTCCGTCTCTTGAGCGGCCCGCCCGAGGCGGTTCCTGAGACGTCGACAATTCGGGCTGCTGCGTGCGTTCCGCCTTCCGGCGCACGCTGAAGACACAGGGGGGCTAGCCCGGGAGAGGGTGGTTCGCTGACCCTCCCCGGCGCGAACTGAACAGCGAGCTACGCACGTAGTGGCTCTGGAGGATCCTTTCGCGGACGCGGGTTCGACTCCCGCCGCCTCCACTGCAGAAGAGCTCTCGCAGCCCGAACGGCTGCGGGGGCTCTTCTGGTTTCGGGGCCCGCGGGAGGCGGACCCGCGCGGACCGCGCAGCGGGCCGCAGCGGGTTCGGTCCAAGCGGCCAACGCCGCGGTCCGAAGGAGCATGACGGCTACCCGCGCTCCCTCGGCCGTAGGCCGAGACTCCCGCCGCCTCCACTGCACGGACGCCCTCGTGACCTCAGCGGTCGCGGGGGCTTCGTCGTTCTGATGATCGGTATGCCGGTCCCTCCCTCGACGGGGCACCTTGAGTTCGCGCCGACCGGCAGCTACCTTGATGCGTAAGCAGAGACTTACGCGTCAGGAACCGGAGTCGCCGCACGATGGCCCTCAACGCCTCCCCCGCGCTGGATGCAGTGGGCGAACCCACCCGCCGCCGCATTCTCGACCTGCTGCGATCCGGCCCCACGTCCGTGACCGATCTGGCCGCCGAGCTACCCGTCAGCAGGCCGGCCGTGTCCCAGCACCTGGCCAGGCTCCAGGACGCGGGCCTGGTCCGATGTTCCGTCCGAGGGCGTCACCACCTCTACGCGCTACGGAGTGACGGCTTCGAGGCCATCCGTGACTACGCGGACTCCTTCTGGTCGGACGCACTCGCCCGCTTTCGAGTCGTCGCCGAGTCCCTCGAGGCGGGATGACCGGGGAGACCGTGGTGCGCGGCGTGGAGGTGTCCCTCGCTCGGGAGAAGGCGTTCGGGGCCTGGCACCGCCACATCCACCTCTGGTGGCCTGCGAGCCACCGGCTGAGTGGAGACCCAGCGAGTCGTATGGTGTTCGAGCCTTGCGCCGGAGGCCGGATCTTCGAACGAGCCACCGACGGGCGTGAGTTCGACTGGGGCCTCGTCGAGGTCTGGGAGCCTCCGGAGCGCATCGTCCACACGTGGCAGCCCGGCGGACCGCGAGATCGACGCAGCCGCGTCACCATCGAGTTCACCCCCATCGCTGCGGGCCGCACCCGCGTGCGCGTCACGCACACCCCTGGCGAACTGGCCCGGGAGGAGTGGGAACGCGCCCAGGCTCGGTTCACGGCCGGATGGGACGCGATCGTGAAGGCGTTCGCAAACCCTAGGGAGGTGGAGCCGTGAACCGCGCGCGGACTCGCCGCCGTGGGACGGCAATGGACGCGTGCGACCCGGTCGCGGTGACCCGGCACGGGGCGGAGGAGTGAACGATGGGCAAGGCCAAAACGACCCGGAAGCTGTTCAGCCGCGAGACCTCCATCGACGCCGACATCGCGGCTCCGCCCGAGCGGGTGTGGTCGGTGCTCACCGACGCCGGCGACTTCGCCCGCTGGAACTCCACCGTGGTGTCTCTGTCCGGCGAGATCGCTCCGGAGGGTCGATTGGAGCTCGTGTCGACCCTTGCCCCGAAGCGGACGTTCACGTTGAGGGTGCAGGAATTCCTGCCACCTCGGCGGCTCGTCTGGGGCGACGCCCTGGGCCGTCGTGTCTTCACGCTCGAGAAAACGGCGGCAGGCACGCGCCTGTCGATGTGCGAGAAGATCGGAGGACCCCTGTTCCCCCTCTTCTCCCGAATGATCCCGCCGTTCGACCAGGCGTTCGAGCAGTTCGTCGCTGACCTCGCCAGGGAATCCACCGCCGCACGGACCTGAGGCCTTCCATGACCGCCATCCGAAGACGAACGAAGGACGACCCCTGGCAGCTCAAGACGCCCCCCGGTACCTCCGAGTATCAGATGTGGGTCGAAGCGATCGATGGGGTCGACGTGATCGTGTGCAAGGTCGGCTCGACCGTCCTGCACTACGATGCGCGCGCCATCGAGGATCTACACCAGATGCTCATCGAGCATGGGGACTGGATGCCGCTCGGCGCAAAAGATGAGAAGGCTGCGACGAGCGAGGGCACGGTCGAACACTGGGGCCGCTCCCCGGACAACCCGATCGGGGGCTGGTACGGGCTCAAGAAGAACTATCGCGGGCGGTTCGGCATGTATGTGCCGCCCCTGCTCGAAGCGTTGGGGCTCGCCGAAGTCGAGCACAACGCGCGCAACAACCGGATGCGGGCGCGGTAGGCGTCGCGCGCTGCCGGGGCACGATCCGGTCCGGGTGGCTCTCCGGAGCCCCACAGAGGCGAAGCCACCCGTGGGCCCGATCCCGCGCGCCGAAGCGGGGAGCGCGCCGGCGCCTGGGGCAGGGCGCCCCACCACCGGGGCGAACCGCGCCGGAAGGGGCGACCCCACCCCTTCCGACGCGGCCGTCACGTCCCCTGGGCTACGACCGTGACGAGGTCGTGCCGCAGGTCGACTGGAAGTTGTTGCCAGTCGCGGAGATCCCCGGCCCGACGATGGTGCACCCATCTCCGGCGCCGTAGAACCCGACCTGCGTGACGTCCCGGAAGGAACCGACGATCGTCAGCGTGGGCCGCGCGTAGTGCTGCTGCATACTCCACCTGTTGCGGTAGACCCCGACGGGAGCGGCCGGACGACCGCTCCCGGGTCATCGGGAGAGGGCAATCGTCGCGCCAGCGGGTTCGAACGGCCCGAGCCGCGCGACCGCCCGTCGCCGGCCCGCCCGGGGGATCCTGCGTGCCGCTTCGCGGTACTGTCCCCCCATCCGACGAGGGCCCGGCTGGGCCCCGCCGTGCGACCGGCACCCGAGGTGCCCTCCTGGGAGTCCCGCCCGTGAAGCAGAAGGTCTACACGTTCCTCGCGATCGTGCCGGCCCTGCTCGTCGTCGACTGGGTGACCAAGCGCTGGGCCCTGGAGGCCTTGGCGTCCGGACGCCAGATCCAGGTCATTCCGGGGTTCCTGCCCTTCACGCTGGCCTTCAATCGGGGGGCGGCCTTCGGGTTGGAGATCGGTGACGACCCCCGCCTGGTCTTCATCCCCATCACGCTGCTGGCCCTGGTCCTCCTGACCAGCCTCTATGTGAAGGCGGAGCGGGGGGATTGGCTGCGCCTGGTCTCGTTGGCGCTCGTCATCGGCGGTGCGCTCGGGAACCTCTACGATCGGGTCCGCTGGGAGCGCGGTGTGGTGGACTTCATCGGTCCGGCCAATCTCGGATTCGCCGACTTCCCCATCTTCAACGTGGCCGACATGGGCATCTCGTGCGGCGCGGTCCTCCTCGCGATCTCCTTCTGGTTGGAGGAGCGCAAGGCGCTCGCGGCCGCTGCGCCCGCCGAACCGGCTGCGGCGACCCCCCTCGAAGAACCTTGACGTCGATCCCTCCGCTCGCGCTGGCTTTCTTGCAGGACACGCTCTCGGCTTCGGACTCCGTCCGGGCGGCGGCCGCCGCCGGTCCCTCCCTCTGGTCGGAGCTCACCTCCATCCCGCCCATGGCGTGGTTGATCGGGCTCGGTACCGGGGTGGGGACCGCTCTGGCGCTCGCGTTCGTGCTCCGCGTGCTCATCCGCCGCTTCGAAAAGATCGCGGCCCTGACCACCACGGACGTCGACGATCTCATCCTGCATCTGCTCAAGAGCACGCGCAGGCTGTTCGTCTTCCTCGTCGCGGTCTGGGCCGGCGCCCGGGTGGTGGACCTGCCACCCGCCATCTCGTCGTTCGTCCACGGCCTGCTCGTGGTGGGCCTGTTCTTCCAGTTCGGGCTCTGGGCCACGGGCGTCGTGAACCACCTGCTGGACCGGTATCGGCGGGCACAACTGGCCGTCGATCCCACGTCGGCCACCGCGCTCGGCGCGCTCAGCTTCGTGGTGCGCACGGCCGTCTGGGTGATCGTCGTCCTCCTGGTGTTCGACAACCTGGGCTTCGACGTCACTGCGCTGATCACCGGGCTGGGCATCGGCGGAATCGCGATCGCGCTGGCGGTGCAGAACGTCCTGGGCGACCTCTTCGCGTCGCTCGCCATCGTGCTCGACAAGCCGTTCGTGGTCGGCGATTTCATCGCGGTCGACGGCATGAACGGCACCGTGGAACACGTGGGGGTGAAGACCACGCGGGTCCGGTCGCTCTCGGGCGAGCAGCTCGTCTTCGGGAACGCCAAGCTGCTGGGAAGCTCGATCCGGAACTACGGCCGGCTCCGCGAACGGCGCATCGTGTTCGTCCTGGGCGTCGAATACGGAACGCCGCGGGCCAAGCTGGAGCAGATCCCGGTGTGGCTGCGGGAAACGGTGGAGGGACTGGAGCAGGCGCGCTTCGACCGCGCGCATCTGCGCTCGTTCGGCGACTCGGCCATCGAGTTCGAGACGGTCTACTACGTGCTGGCGCCCGAGTACAACGTCTACATGGATCTGCAGCAGGCCATCAACCTGCGCATGCACCAGATCTTCGAGCGCGAGAACATCTCCTTCGCGTTCCCCTCCCGCACCCTGTACCTGCGGGGCCTGGAAGGGGTCGAGCGCGGCCTCAGCCGACCCGGATCCGAGCCGTCGGATCCAGGTGGATATGAGGCCGGTTCCCGCGGATGAGCGCCCGCGCCTCGTCGATCCGTCCCGGAAGGTTCCAGAGCGTCAGGCCGCGCACGCGGCCGCCCCGCAGGTAGTAGACGATCCCGCGCCGGTACGGGTCGGTCCACTCCTCGAACGTCTCCATCCCGGGCCCGACCTCCCCCACCACGTCGTAGTGCTGATCGAAGAGATCGGAGTAGTGGAAGGGGATGTGCTCGTAGCTGACGGACAGGCCCGCCATCGCCTGACCCGCCAGGAATCCGGACTGGTTGGCGTGGTCTTCGTGCTCCACGCGCAGCGTGCGACCCAGGATCGGACTCCAGAACGCGGCCACGTCCCCCGCGGCGAAGACGTTCGCGTCGGAGGTGCGGAAGGAGGCGTCCACCACGATGCCGTCCTCGACCTCCAGACGTGCGCCCTGCGCGAGCAGCACGTTCGGCGTCGCACCGATTCCGGCCACCACCACGTCGGCGCGCAAGGTCTCCGAGGAGGCGCCGGACACCGCGACCAGGAAGCGGGGACCGCTTCGCCGCACGGCGAGGACCTTGGTCCCCGGCCGCAGGTCCACGCCGCGCGTCCGGTACAGCGCGGCCAACTCCTCCCCGATCCCGGGTGTGGTGATCGGTTCGAGCACCCGCTCCTCGGGAAACAGCACCGTGACCTGCTTGCCCGCTTCGCAGAGCACCGCAGCCAGCTCGGTGGCGATGTAGCCCCCGCCGATCACGATCACCCGGGAGCTGGCCGCCGTGGCCGCGCGCAGGCGCCGATAGTCCTCCAGGGTCCGGAAGTGGATGACCTGGGGCACGGCGTCCGGGAGCGTGCGGGGCTGCAACCCGGTGGCGATCAGCAGCTTGTCGTAGCTGTAGATGGTCCCGCGCTCATCGAGCACGGTCCGGGGCTCCCGGTCGATGCGCTGGGCCCGGCGCCCCAGGTGGAGCTGGACGTTGGGCAACTCGCGGGTGCCGCGGAGCACGCGCTCGACGGGCCATCCCTTCCACAAGCCCTTCGAGAGCGGAGGCCGATCGTACGGGGGATCGGATTCCTGCGAGAGGATTCCGATGCTGCCTTCGGGATCCACCGAGCGGATGCCGCGGGCCGCGGCATCGGCGGTGATGCCGCCCCCGACGATCAGGTAGCGGTGCTGGGGCATGCTGGCCGGCCTTCTCCGTCCTTCGCTGCAGGTGACGTCACGGGGAGCGCTCGAACAGCACGGTCTCGATGCGCCGCCCCACCATCTCCACCACCCGGAACCGCCCCCCCTGGACCTCGATCTGATCTCCCAGCCGGGGCACGCGGCCCAGCCGGCCGAAGAGATGACCGGCCAAAGTGTCGTTCAACGGGTCCTCCAGCGAAAGCCCCAGCCGCTCGTCGACGGCCTCCAGGAGCGCGCCGCCCCAGATGCGCACGGAACCGTCGTCCGCCTCGACGAAATCGACGGGCTCGTCCACTTCGTGCTCGTCCTGGATCTCGCCGACGATCTCTTCGATGAGATCCTCCAGGGTCACCAGGCCGGCGGTCCCCCCGAACTCGTCGAGCACGATCATCATCTTGGTGCGCTTGAGGCGCATCTCCGGGATCAGCTCCTCGACGGGCTTGGACGCGGGAGCGAACTGCACCGGACGCATGATGCCGCGGATGGACGTCTCGCCCTCGCGGTCGGCCTCCCACAGGTCACGGGCCAGCAGCAGCCCCACCACCCGGTCCAGGCTGTTCTCGTATACGGGCAGGCGCAGGTGCCCCTCGTCCAGCATGAGGTCCTTGGCCTCCTGCACGCTCGCGTCCACGGGGATGGCCACGATGTCCGTCCGCGGCGTCATCACCTGTCCGGCCGAGATCTCGTCGAGGTTCATGACGTTGGTCATGACCTGCCACTCCGCTTCGTCGAGCGTGCCCTCGCGGCGGCCGATCTCGGCGAGCACCTCGATCTCGGCGCGGCTGATGGTCGGATGCGCGGTCCGCGGCTTGAGCAACGACTGGACGAGCGAGAGCGACCAGACCACGGGCTTCATGATCCACACGAGCCCGCGCAGGACGAAGGCGGACGGGACCGCCAGGCCCTTCCAGAAGGACGCCCCGACCGTCTTGGGGATGATCTCGGACAGGATGAGGACGGCGAGCGTGAGGGCGGCCGAGAAGAGCGTCAGCCACTCGTCGCCGTAGACCTCCTGCACGATGGCCCCGGCCAGGGCTGCCCCCACCGTGTGGGCGATGGTGTTGAGGGTGAGGATGGCCGCGATGGGCTCCTCGATCTCGGTGCGCAGCGCCTCGAGGTAGGCACCGGCCCGGGGACTCCGCTCCTTGAGCACCTGGACGTAGGGGTGCGTGATGGACAGCAGCACCGCTTCCAGGATGGAGCAGAGGAAGGAGATGGCGAGGGAGATCCCAACAACCCAGAGAAGCCTGGTCATCGGCCCGGTCGAGGTGGACGCCGGCCGGCGCCTCCTGCGCCGCGCGGCCGGGGCCGGTCTCCCGGCACCGAGCCGAAGATGGCGGCGAAGGCGCCAGCCCGCCAGCCACCGGCGTGCCCTTTTCCACACGGCGGCGGCAGGCGAGAATGCTCCCGAACCCCACGAGGAGCCCGATGCCCGACCGCGAGACCGACTACAATCCGTACCGACCCGGAGGGCCGCCCCCGCCGCTCCGTCTCGCCCGCCGCCTCGATCCGAGCATCTTCCAGTTGCCGGTCGAGAAGATGCGCAGCGGCTACTACTCCGACAAATACTTCGTCCGGGCCCGCGACGTGCTGCGCGCCGACGGGGCCGATCCCACGGTCACGGTCCAGGTGTTCCAGAAGCACCACGCCTGGGTGGCAGGGACGGACGAGGCCATCGCCATCCTCAAGCTGTGCCTCACGGAGGGGTACGCCTTCTCCGACCTCGAGGTCCTGGCGCTCTGGGACGGCGACACGGCCGAGCCCTGGGAGCCCGTGCTGGAGATCACGGGTCCGTACGCGGCCTTCGCGCATCTGGAGACGCTCTACGTGGGGGTGTTGTCGCGGCGCACGAAGATCGCCACCAACACGCGGGAGGTGGTGGAGGCGGCCTGGCCCAAGCCCGTCATGTTCTTTCCCGCCCGCCACGACCACTGGATGGTCCAGACCGGCGACGGCTGGGCGGCCCACATCGCGGGCGCCATCGGCGTCTCGACCGACGCGCAGGCCTCCTGGTGGGGCTCGGAGGGCATCGGGACGGTCCCGCACGCGCTGATCGCCGCGTACGGCGGCGATACGGTGCGGGCCTCGCAGGCGCTGGCCGAGCACGTCCCCGAACACGTCCAGATCGTCGCGCTGGCGGACTTCGACAACGACTGCGTAAGGACCTCGCTGGCGGTCGCCCGTGCCCTGGGAGAACGGCTCCATGCCGTCCGTCTGGACACGGCCCGGTCCATGGTCGACCGCTCGCTCCTGGACGAGATGGGGGACTTCGACCCGCGCGGCGTCAATGCGCGGCTGGTGGCCAAGGTGCGAGATGCGCTGGATGCGGAGGGCTTCGGCCGGGTCCGCATCGTGGCCTCGGGTGGCTTCACCGCGGAGCGCATCCGGCGCTTCGAATCGGCCGGGGTGCCCGTGGACTCGTACGGCGTCGGATCGGCCCTCATGCAGGGGTCCTACGACTATACGGCCGACGTGGTGCAGCACGAGGGCCGATCCGTGGCCAAGGTGGGTCGCTGGCGGCGCAGCGCCGAGCGGCTGGGGCGGGTGGAGTAGGGGGCGGGGCGCCCCCAGCGCGCGTGGGTGGGTGGCCGGCGTGACGCTCCGTCGGGTTGACATGCGGGGTCGCCGGGTCTGAGCTTGCCTGCGGGCCTTCGAGCGCTCCGGCCGGCGTCGCCACGCCACGAATGGATCGCGCCGGGCCCGTGGTGCCCACTCCAGACCCAGGATCGAGATGTCCCTTCGCGCTTCGCGCGCGGGTCGCCGTGCGGTCGTCCTGGCCGCCCTGCTGACCTCGCTCGCCCCCCGGACCGCTGCGGCGCAGCAGCGGGTCACGAGCCCCGAGCAGGCCTTCGGGCAGGCCATCGGCTCCGACTACTTCCTCACCAACTACACCCAGTTGGTCGAGTACTGGCAGACGCTGGCCCGCGAGTCGAATCGCATGGTGCTCGATACCATCGGTGAGACCGAGGAGGGCCGGCCGCAGCTGATGGCGATCATCACGTCGCCGGAGAACCATCGGAACCTCGACCGCTACCGCACCATCGCCCAGCGCCTGGCGCGGGCCGAGGGCGTCTCCGAGGACGAGGCCCGCCAGTTGGCGGCGGAGGGGAAGGCGATCGTCTGGATCGACGGCGGCCTCCACGCGACCGAGGTGCTCGGTGCCCAGCAGCTCATCGAGACGGTGTATCAGCTCGTCTCCAGGGACGACGCCGAGACGCAGCGCTTCCTGGACGACATCGTCATCCTGGCCGTGCATGCGAACCCGGACGGCATGGAGCTGGTGTCCAACTGGTACAACCGGGAGAGCGATCCCATGCAGCGCAGCACCGGCAACATCCCGGTGCTGTACGAGAAGTACGCCGGTCACGACAACAACCGCGACTTCTTCATGTCGAACCTGGCGGAGACCACCAACATGAACCGGGCGATGTACCGGGAGTGGTATCCGCAGATCGTCTACAACCACCACCAGACCGGTCCCGTGGGGACGATCATGTTCGCGCCGCCCTTCCGGGATCCGCCGAACTACCACTTCGATCCCATCGTGCTGACCACGCTCGACGCCGTTGGCGCCGCGCTGCACGGTCGCATGGTGCTCGAAGGGAAGGGTGGAACCACGATGCGCTCCGGTGCCAGCTACTCCACGTGGTGGAACGGCGGGCTGCGCACGACGCCCTACTTCAAGAACATGGTCGGACTCCTGACCGAGACCGTCGGCCATCCGACGCCGATCCAGATCCCGTTCCTCCCGGATCGTCAGCTCTCCCATGGGGACCTGCCGCTTCCGGTCGAGCCGACGCAGACGTGGCATTTCCGCCAGTCCATCGAGTACTCGCTCACGGCCAACCGCGCGGTGCTGGACTATGCGTCCCGCAACAAGGACCAGTTGCTGTTCAACTTCTGGAAGATGGGCAACAACGCCATCGAGAAGGGGAGCACGGACACGTGGACGGTGCGGCCCAAGTGGATCGCCCGGGCGGAATCGGAGCTCTCCGGGGGACGGCCGCGCGGTGACGCCGACGACTACCAGCGCATGCTGCGCCGTCCCGAGGACCGGGATCCGCGTGGCTACATCCTGCCCGCGGATCAGGCGGACCTGCCCACCGCGGTGAAGTTCCTCAACACGCTGCTCAAGAACGGCGTCGAGGTGCAGCGGGCCACGGCCGACTTCACGGTGAACGGCAAGCGCTATCCGGCCGGGTCCTACGTGGTGCGCGCCGACCAGGCCTTCCGGGCGCACGTCATCGACATGTTCGAGCCTCAGGACCACCCCAACGACTTCGCCTATCCGGGTGGGCCGCCCGTGCCTCCCTACGACCTGACGGGCTGGACGCTCGCCTACACGATGGACGTGGGCTACGACCGGATCCTGGACGGGTTCGACGGGCCGTTCGAGGTCGTCGATGCCGAGTTGCTCACGCCGCCCGCAGGCACCATCAGCGGCGATCCGCGCGCCGGCTGGGTGCTCAGTCACGAGATGAAGGACGCCTTCGTGGTCGTGAACCGCCTGAAGGCGCAGAACAAGCGCGTCTACTGGATGGAGTCCACCGGACCCAACCACCAGCGCGGCGCCTTCTTCATTCCCACGGGCGGCGGCGTCCGCCAGATCGTCGAGACGGCGGCGCGCGAGCTCGGGGTCGATTTCACCGGCGTCGCCGAGCGTCCCGCCGGCGCGGCCCTGGAGTTGAGCCGGGTGCGTGTGGGACTGTGGGACCAGTACGGCGGATCCATGCCCTCGGGGTGGACGCGCTTCGTGCTCGAGCGGTTCGAGTTCCCCTTCCGGGTGGTCTACCCGCAGGAGCTGGATGCGGGACGTCTGGATCGCAGCTTCGACGTGCTGATCTTCCCCGACGGGGCCATCGGCGACCGTGGCTTCGGGGGTCGGGGCGGCCCCGACCCCGCCTCCATTCCGGCGGAGTATCGCGATCGTCTCGGGGCCTTGAGCGAGGAGCGGACGCTCCCTGCCCTCCGCGACTTCCTGGAGCGGGGGGGCACCATCATCACGATCGGCTCGTCCGGTGCGCTGGCCGCGCAGTTGGGTCTGCCGGTGGGAGACCACCTGGTGCAACCCGGTACCGACGAGCACCTGCCGGAGGACGAGTACTTCATCCCGGGCTCGATCCTGGAGGTCCAGCTCGACCGGTCCTCGCCGGTGACGCGCGGGCTCGCCGAACAGATCGACGTGATGTTCAACCGTAGTCCGGTGTACCGCGTCGGCAGCGCGCAGAACGTGAAGGTGGTCGGCCGCTATGGTCCGCAGCCGCTCCGGAGCGGCTGGGCCTGGGGCCAGGAACACCTGGACGGCGGCGCCGCGATCATCGAGGCGGACGTCGGCCGCGGCACGCTCTTCGTCTTCGGTCCGGAGATCGCCTTCCGGGGGCAGACGCACGGAACCTTCCCCTTGCTCTTCAACGGGATCTACTACCCGTCGGCGGAGGAGACCACGCTGCGCTGACCCGCGCGGGGTGGGGAGTCAGGAAGCGGGTCGGGGCCGGTGGCCCCGACCCGCTCTGCTTTTCCGGGACGACCCAGGTAGGCGTCGGCCGCCTAGGTATCCTGATCGGTGGGGCGGACCAGGATCTCGGAGACGTTGACCCGGTCGGGGGCCGAGACCGCGAAGAGGACGGCCTCGGCCACGTCCGCCGGCTCGAGAGGGCGGCGGGTGCGCCAACGGGCCAGGAAGGCCTCGCGGATCTCGGGATCGCGGATGTGCTCCGCCAGCTCGGTCCGGACCACGCCGGGCTCGAGGTCAGTCACGCGGATCTTCGTGGCCGCGGAGAGCTCCAGCTGGAGGCCACGGGACAGCGCCCGGACCGCGTGCTTGGTGGCGGCATAGACGGTTCCGCCGGGGAAGGGACGGCGGCCCGCCAGGGAGCCCACGTTGACGATGTGGCCACGCCCCTCGGAGAGCATGTGGGGGAGCACGGCCGCGACGCCGTAGAGCACGCCCTTCACGTTCACGTCGATCATCCATTCCCAATCGGCCACGTCCAGGGCGCGCACCTCCGACAGGTGCATCACACCCGCATTGTTGACCAGGATGTCGATGGTGCCGAACCGGTCGACGGTCACCGCGGCCAGCGCCTCCATCGCCCGGCGGGACGTGACGTCCGTGGGCATGACCAGGATGGCGTCCTCGTTCGGCGCGCGCGCCTGCAGGGCCTCCAGGCGGTCGCTGCGGCGCGCGGCCGCCACCACACGCGCGCCTGCCGCGGCCAGCCGCAGCGCCGTGGCGCGGCCGATCCCGCTGGAGGCCCCCGTCACGATCGCGACGCGGCCCGCCAGCGGACCCCGGTTAGGGGTGCCCGGCACGGACCGGGCGCTCCGTCCCCGGAGCGTGCTTCCCCCGCGACCGGGGCGACGCCCCCAGGGCCACCGCCCGGGGGCGTCGGGGACGCCTAGGACACATTGGCGATGCCGGCCTGCGCCACCAGGATGAGGAGCGCCCGCTGGACGCCCAAGGCCCCGTCCTCGTTGATGAAGAACTCGTGGAGGGAGTGGGCGTTCTGGCCGTTGCCGCCGCCGCCGATGGTGATGGCGGGGATCCCGAGCGAGATGGGCACGTTGGAGTCGGTGGACGACATGCCCAGGCGCGGCTCCAGCCCCATGGCGCGCGTCACGGCGATGGCCCGCTGCACGAACGGATGGTCCGCGGCGACCGTGCCCGACGGCCGATCCCCCACCATCTCCACGTCCACGGTGAGCGGCTCACCGCGCCGGAGCAGCTCGTTCTCCTCGCGCAGCGCCCGCTGGACGGCGGCCTGGAGGATGGAGTCCACGTGCGCCAGCGTCTCCTGCCCCTCGGAGCGCATGTCCACCTCCATCCACGCCTCGAAGGGGACCGAGTTCACCGAGGTGCCTCCGCCCAGGACGCCGACGTTGTAGCTCGTCCGTCGGGGCGCATTACGGGTGTAGGGATCCGCGCCGTCCTGGAAGTGACGGATGGCACGGCCGAGCGCGTGGGCCGGGTTGGCCAGACCGAAGGCTCCCCAGGAGTGGCCGCCCGGCCCCTTGAAGGTGATCCGGTAGCGGTGGGAGCCCAGCCCTTCGTGCGTGATGCCCTGCGCGCCGGTCCCGTCCACGGAGATGAAGGCGTCGGCGTGCGGGATGCCCGGCCGGAAGAGATGCTTGACGCCGCGCAGGTCGCCCAGCCCCTCCTCCCCCACGTTGCCCACGAACCAGATGTCCGCGTCGGTGCGCAGGTTGGACTCGTTCATCGCGCGGAGCACCGCCAGCAGGGTGGCCAGGCCGCGGGTGTCGTCGGCGATGCCCGGCGCGGCCAGGGTATCTCCCTTGACCTGGACCCGGACGTCCGTGCCCTCGGGGAAGACGGTGTCCAGGTGCCCGGCGAAGACGATCGTCCGCCCCGAACCGCTCCCGCGGCGCACGCCGATGACGTTGCCCACCTCGTCCACCCAGCTGGTGTCCACGCCGATCTCGCGCAGCATGCCGAGGAATGCGCGTCCACGCTCCTCCTCCATGAAGGGCGGGGCGGGGATCTCGGTCAGGGTGACGAGGTCTTCCATGGTGCGGGCGTCCGTGGCCTCGACGTGGTCGAGCGCCCGCCGCACGGCGGGATTGGCCATCAGGCCGCGGATCTCGGCGTCGTAGTCCGCGGTCTGACCGTGGGCGACTGTGGGAGCGGCGAGAGCGAGCAGCCCGGCCGCGAGCGAAAGCAGGTGGTTCCTGGCCATGATCCGGGTGTGCGAGGGGGATGACGTGGCGACGAGACGGGAGGGTAGCGGCTCCCGCAGGACAGATCAATCAAGCCGCCCCGGGTTGATTTCACCAGGCGTCGCGTCGATTGTTGAACCTGAGTCCGGGCGTCGGGCCAGGGGCCCCGGAGCCCGCTCCATGGGCTCGCCCCGTCCGTCCGTTCGCCGTCACGGCACCGCTTTCCCAGGTCACCCACCCACGTGAGCACACGCGCCGAGCCGCTCCTCCAGCGCACGTTCTCCCGGCCGCTCGAGGCGTTCGGGCGCACGTCGCAACAGGTGGCGGAGCACGCGGGCCAGCTGGCGCTCCTGCTCGTGGCCATCGTGCGGTGCGTGGTCACGCTCAAGGTGTCCCTGCGCTCTGTCGTGCGGCAGATCTACGTGATGGGGGTGCAGAGCATCCCCATCGTTCTCGTGACCGCGGTGCTGTCCGGCATCGTGACCAGCCAGCAGGGCGGCTACCAGTTCACTGGATCCATCCCGCTGTACGTGCTCGGGTCCGTCGTGGCCGCGAGCGTCGTGCTCGAGCTGGGACCGGTCTTGACGGCCATCGTGCTGGTCGGGCGCGTGGGTGCCCGCATCACGGCCGAGCTGGGCACCATGGTGGTCACGGAGCAGATCGATGCCCTCCACTCCCTCGGGCGGGACCCCGTCGCCATCCTGGCGGCCCCCCGCCTGATCGCCGGCCTGATCGTGGTGCCGGCGCTGGTGGGGATCGCCGACGTGGTGGGGATCGCCTCGGGGATGGTGGCCGCCGATCTGACGGCGGGACTGAGCTATGACGGCTTCCTGTACGGCGCCCGCCTGTTCTGGCACTCGTGGGACCTGTTCTACTCGTTCATGAAGGCGGTCACGTTCGGCTTCGCCATCCCGCTGATCGCGGTGCACATGGGGCTGCGGACCGGAGGGGGCGCTTCCGGCGTGGGCCGTGTCACCACGGCGTCCGTGATGTTCATGACGCTGACCGTGCTGATCCTCGACGCCCTGTTCCCCCCGCTGTTCCTCCAATGACGCATCGGGGTGGGGAGGGGGCGCGATGATCGAGTACCGGGCCATCCACAAGTCCTTCGACATCCCCGTGCTGGACGGCGTCAGCCTGACGGTCGAGACGGGGGAGATGTTCGGCATCTTCGGTCCGTCGGGCACGGGCAAGAGCGTGCTGCTCAAGACCACCATCGGTCTGATCGTGCCCGACCGGGGGGACGTCCGCATCGACGGGCGCTCCATCTATTTCGGCGATACCGGCGCGCTCGGCTGGGTGCGACGCAAGGTCGGCTACGTGTTCCAGAACGCCGCGCTGTTCGACTCGGTCAACGTGTACGAGAACGTGTTGATGGGCATTCCCGAGGAGCAGCTGAAGGAGCTCCCGCGCGGCGAGCAGCAACGGCGCTGTTGGGACGCCCTCGACCTCGTCAACCTCGAACCTGCCGAGGTGATGGCGAAGCTGCCCTCCGAGCTGTCGGGCGGGATGCGCAAGCGCGTGGGCATCGCGCGGGCCATCGTGGGGCGACCCGAGATCCTGCTGTGGGACGAGCCCACCACCGGCCTCGATCCCATCAACACCGCCGCCGTCGAACGACTGATCACCCAGCTCTCGCAGAACCTGCGCGTGACGTCGGTGATCGTCACCCACGACATCGAAGGCGGGCTCGACATGTGCGGACGGGTGGCGATGCTCGAAGGGCGCCGGGTCCGCTTCCTGGGGACGCCGGCCGAGTTCCGGGCCTCTCCCGACCCGGTGGTGCAGGCCTTCATCGATCGGAGCGCGGCCGAGCGAGCGCTCGACGCCCTCGAAGTCAGTTGAACTGCGAATCCGCGGAGTGAGCGTGGCCACAGACCAGAATGCGAGTGGACCTTCGGACGCCGAGCTGAGGTCGGCGGTCCCGCCGGCCGCGGGCGCGCACGAGCTCAGGGTAGGCGTGTTCGTGCTCATCGGGCTCATCTCCTTCATGCTGGTGCTGTTCCTCATGACGGATCCGGCTTCGTTCCGGGGCCGCTACATGGTGACCACGCTGGTGGAGGATGCCGGAGGGATCCGCCGGGGCGACCCCGTCCAGATGCGCGGCGTGAACATCGGACGGGTGCACGCCTTCGAGATCCAGGACGACGCCGTTGCCATCACGCTGGAGATCGAAGGCGAGTGGGACATCCCCGCGGACTCCCGCACGCAGTTGAGCAGCACCGGCCTGCTGGGCGGCCTCACGGTCGAGGTGGTACGGGGCACGTCGGATGCACGGCTGGAGGACGGGGCCGTCCTGCCCGGAACGTCCAGCGGCGGCAACCTGATGCAGACCGCGGAGGAGCTGGGAGGGGAGGCGCAGGAGGTGCTGTCCCAGCTGCGGGAGGCGCTGTCGGACGAAACGGTCTCCTCCGTGGAGGCGAGCGCGCGTGAGCTGGAGCAGCTGCTCGGAACGCTCTCGCAGGTGGCCCGCACGCAGGGGGACGAGATCGCGCGCCTCACCGCCACCCTGAACGACGCGGCCCAGGGCGTCGAGGGCGCGACCCCGGAGCTGCGCTCCACGTTGGTCCAGGCGGACAGCGCCATGCGCCGTCTGAACGCCACGGCCCAGGTGCTCGAGAGCGCCAGCACGTCGCTCGACACGGTGCTGGGACGCATGGCCCGTGGGGAAGGCACGCTCGGCCGGCTGACCACCGAGGATGCGCTCTACGAGAACCTCAATCGGGCCTCCACCGCGCTCGAGGCACTGCTGACCGACCTGCGCGAGAATCCCGGACGGTATCTGAAGATCTCGGTGTTCTAGCAGCCGGGTCCGTCGGCGCGGGGCTGCGGGTCCGGCCGTCCGATCCCAGACCGCACCGTGCGGGTGGGGCGACCGACACCTGCCGGTCTGCGGATGGACCGAGGGGGGCGGACCGACCCGGTCCGCCCCCCTCGTGCGTCTCGTCTGCGGCACCCGACCGGCGGCAAGCCGGCGGGTGCGCCCGCCTACCAGCCCGGTGCGACCGAGAAGCCCCAGTGCCACCCCTTGTCGGGCCGCTGGAAGGGGTACGCGTAGTAGCTCTCCAGCACCAGGAAGCCCAGGATGTTCGTCCGGGCGGAGAAGCCTGCCGAGAAGACCGGCACCCGGTCGGACGTGGTCGGATCCCAGCGCAGGTCGGCGGGGTGCTGGCCGTCCCACGCCACGCCGCCGTCGGCGAACGCCACCAGCTCGGTGGGCAGGTACGGGAAGTTGAGCAGCCCGAACTGCTCCGTGCCCAGGAACGGCACCCGGATCTCGGCGTTGACCACCGCGATGCGGTGCCCGAGCGTCCGGTCGAATTCGATGCAGTTCGAATCGGCGCTCGCCGTGCACTCGCGGGCCACATCGTAGCTCTCGGGCGCGTAGCCGCGGATGAACGTCTCGAAGCCCAGGGGAATCGGCTGCAGCTCGCTGTTCTCGAGCGAGCGGCCGTAGTTGCCGAGGTGGTATCCGCGGAACCCGAGCGTCAGGTTGCGCATCGGATTGAAGTAGCGACGGTAGTCGGCGATCACCGTCGCGTAGTCCACCGTGCCGGTGGTCCCTCCGACCTGGAGCCGGGACCGCCCTCCGCGCACGGGGGAGGTGAAGCCGAAGAACGAGTAGTCGTTCACCAGGGCCAGGTATCCCTGGAACAGGTTGAGCGGGTCGGGCACGAGATCGTTGCGCGTCTCGCGCGTGATGTCGATGAGATTGCCGAACGCGTCGTAGACCTGCGTCTCCAACTCCAGGTCCCACGAGTAGCGGTTGAAGCCCACCGAGCCTTCCACCCGCCGTGTGGTGGTGAAGGGGTAGGCGATCACGCCGTTGACGGCGTCCTGGAAGATGCGGTAGCGCTGCAGCTGCACCTGCTGGAAGCCATCCGGCGTGAAGCCGAAGCTGGCGCCGATGTACTGGTAGGGGATGCGCCCCCCGAACGTGCCCCAGTTCCAGCGGTTCCCCAGGTCCTGGTAGGTGAACTGGCCGCCGAGGTCCTTGAAGGTGCCGTTGGCCTGGAAGGCGATCCCCATGCGGCGGTTGCCGAGCATGTCGCTGAAGAACGCCGCCGCGCCACCGGAGACATAGTTGCCGAACTGGTCCGCGCCCACGCCGATGGTGGGCTGCCCC